>CAZLBB010000002.1:0-111544 GCA_964557415.1 uncultured Rhodospirillaceae bacterium | reverse complement strand
CCGAGCGCGTGTCGATGCCGGACTTCGACATCGACTTCTGCCAGGACCGGCGCGACGAGGTGATCCGCTACGTGCAGCAGCGCTACGGCCGCGACCGCGTGGCGCAGATCATCACCTTCGGCAAGCTGCAGGCGCGCGCCGTGCTGCGCGACGTCGGCCGCGTGATGGGCATGCCCTACGGGCAGGTCGACCGCCTGTGCAAGATGGTGCCGAACAATCCGGCCAACCCGGTGACGCTGGCCCAGGCGATCGAGAAGGAGCCGGCGCTCGAGCAGGCGCGCGAGAGCGACGAGGCTGTGGCGCGCCTTATCGACACGGCGCTGAAGCTCGAAGGCCTCTACCGGCACGCCTCGACCCACGCCGGCGGCGTCGTGATCGGCGACCGGCCGCTGAAGCAGCTCGTGGCGCTCTACCGCGACCCGCGCTCGGACATGCCGGTCACGCAGTTCAACATGAAGTACGTCGAGCAGGCGGGGCTGGTGAAGTTCGACTTCCTCGGCCTCAAGACGCTCACCGTGCTCGACCACGCGGTGCGGCTGATCAATTCCCGCGGCCACGACATCGACCTCGCGGCGCTGCCGCTCGACGACAGGAAGACTTACGAGATGCTGGGGCGCGCCGAGACGACCGGGGTGTTCCAGCTGGAAAGCTCGGGCATGCGCGACGTCCTGCGTAAACTGAAGCCCGACCGATTCGAGGACATCATCGCCGTGGTGGCGCTCTACCGCCCGGGCCCGATGGAGAACATCCCGCGCTACATCGCCTGCAAGCACGGGGCGGAGAAGCCCGACTACCTGCATCCGCGACTCGAAGGGATCCTCAAGGAGACCCACGGCATCATCATCTACCAGGAGCAGGTGATGCAGATCGCGCAGGCGCTCAGCGGCTATTCGCTGGGCGGCGCCGACCTGCTGCGCCGCGCCATGGGCAAGAAGATCAAGGAGGAGATGGCGGCACAGCGCCAGGACTTCGTCAACGGCGCGGTCAAGCGCGGCGTCGACCAGGCGCAGGCGACGCACATCTTCGACCTGGTGGACAAGTTCGCCGGCTATGGCTTCAACAAGTCGCACGCCGCCGTCTATGCGCTGGTCGCGTACCAGACCGCGTATCTCAAGGCCAACTACCCGGTCGAGTTCCTGGCGGCGTCGATGACGCTCGATCTCGGCAATACCGACAAGCTGAACGCGTTCCGCCAGGAGCTCGACCGCATCGGCGTCAAGCTGCTGTCGCCCGACATCAACCGGTCGAGTTGGGACTTCGCGGTGGAGAATTGCCCTGACGGCCCGAATGGCGAGACGAGGCCGGCGATCCGCTACGCACTGGCGGCGATCCGCAACGTCGGCGAGAAGGCGATGCGCGAGCTGGTGGCCGAGCGGGCGAAGAACGGCCCGTTCCGCTCGCTGTTCGACCTCGCGCGCCGGCTCGATTCCAAGGTGCTCAACAAGCGCATGCTGGAGAGCCTCGCCGCCGCGGGCGCGTTCGAGCAGATCATCGCCAACCGCGCCCAGGTCACGGCGGCGGCCGATCTGGTGCTGCGCCACGCCAACGCGGCCGCGAGCGAGCGCGGCAGCGGGCAGGTGAACCTGTTCGGCGACGCCGGCGATCTCGACCGGCCGCCGCCGCTGCCCGCGGTCGCCGACTGGGCGCCGCTCGAGCGCCTGGCGAAGGAGTTCGACGCGATCGGCTTCTATCTCTCGGCCCATCCGCTCGACGCCTACGGCAGGACCCTGGCGCGGCTCGGCGTCACGCCCTACGCCGCGATCCGCGAGCAGATGCGCATTCAGCGCAGCACGCGCTTCACGCTCGCCGGCATCGTCGCCGGCCGGCAGGAACGCACCTCGGCGCGCGGCAACCGCTTCGCCTTCGTGCAGCTTTCCGACCAGAGCGGGCTGTACGAGGCGACGGCGTTCTCGGAGGTGCTGTCGTCGGCGCGGGAGATGCTGGTGGCCGGCAACGCGGTGCTGCTGACGGCCGATGCGCAGCTGCAGGGCGACGATTTGCGCCTGACCATCCAGTCGGTCAGGCCGCTCGACCAGGCGGCGGCGACGGCTGCGGCCGGCCTCATGATCTTCCTGCGCGACCAGGGGCCGCTGAAAGGGCTCGATGGCATCTTGAAGCGCGACGGCAAGGGTCGCGGCACAATCAGCCTGCTGCTCGACCTGCCCGACCGCGAGGTCGAGATGAAGCTGGGCGGCGGATTCCAGATCACGCCCCAGGTGCGGGCCGCGCTCAAGGCGCTGCCCGGCATCGTCGACGTGCGCGAAGTTTGAGGGCGGGGACGGCCCGATCCGCGTGAGCCAGGAGCAGGTCAAGCGTCGGCTGCTGACCATCATGGCGGCCGATGTGGCGGGCTACAGCCGGATGGTCGCCGCCGACGAGGAAGGCACGCTGCGCCGCCTGGCCGACTGCCAGCGCGCGTTCGCCGAGCGCATCGCGGCGCACGACGGGCGCCTGGTCAAGACCGCCGGCGACTCGGTCCTGGCCACGTTCGACAGCCCGGTCGAGGCGGTGCGCTGCGCGCTGGAGGTGCAACGCGCCTTCGCGCAGCGCAACACCCGCCTGCCGCGCCATGGTCGGCTGCGCTTCCGCATCGGCATCAACATCGGCGACGTGGTGGTGAGTGCGGGCGACATCCTCGGCGACGGCGTCAACGTCGCCTCGCGCCTGGAGGGCCTGGCGGAGCCCGGCGGGATCTGCCTGTCGGGCGCGGCCTACGACCTGGTCGCCGGCAAGATCGACGTCGAGGCGCGCGATCTCGGCGAGCGCGAGCTGCGCAACATTCCGCGCGCGGTCCGGGTGTTCGGCCTGCCGAGTTTCGAGGAATCGACGGCCGAGCCGGAGCCGATGCCCGTACCGGAACCGCCGGCCGGGCCGGAGCCGCGGCTCGAGGCCCGTCCCGGCGCGAAGCGCCGCGCCGCGCCGCCGGCCGACCTGCGCGCGCCCTTGCGCGAGGACGAGGGGCCGGAACGCGCGGGAGGGGAGCGGCGTCGCCTGCCGGTGCTCGGCATCTCGCTCGCCGTCGCCGCCGGGATCGCCGCCGTCGCGCTGTTCCTGGTGCTGGCACGCACCGGCTCGCTGCCGCCATCGCCGCAGCAAGCCGCGCCGACCCCGCCGCCGCCGGGGTCGCCTGCCGCGCCGCAGCAGCAGGCGACCCCGGTGCCGCCGCTGCCTGCCCCGGCGCCGGCGCCCACGCCGGCCGCGCGAGCGTTCGTGCCGGCGGAGGTGCCGTTCGTGCCGGATGCCGTGCGCGAGCGCCTGCGCGTGGAATACGTCCCCGGGCGCGACTCGAAGGCGCTGGTCCTGTCGCGCACCGGCGCCAGCGCATGGTTCCTGGCGGGCCAGCTCTCCGAGGAGGAGGCGGGGCGCCATGCGCTCGCGAGCTGCCGGCAGAACGCGCCCGAGCCGTGCGAGCTCTACGCGCTGGGCAACCGCGTCGTCTGGGAGCATCCGCCGCCGCCGATGCCGCCCAAGCCCTACCTGCCGCCGGCGGCCGAGCGCGTGCGCACGCCGTTCGACCTCGACCGCATCCCGCTCGCGGGTCCCGCCATGCGCGAGGCGCTGCGCGCCGACTACCTGCAGGACGCGCCGATCAAGGCGGTCGCCATCGCACGCACCGGCACGATCGGCTTCGCCAAGCGCCACCGCACCGAGGAGGAGGCCGTGCGCGCCGCGCTGGAGTATTGCGCCGACATCACCGGCACCGCCTGCGCCGTGCTGGCCGTCAACGAGTCGTTCGTCCAGCCGATCCCGGCCACCGTGGCCGTCACCGGCCTGTTCGAGCCGGAGCGCAGCCCGCTCCTCGACGCCGCCGCACGCCAGAAGCTGCGCGAGGCCTACCAGCCGCGCGGCGGCTGGAAGGCGGTTGCGCTAGGCGGCGGCGGGCGGATCGGATTCTCGGCAGGCAGGCCAAACGAGAAGGACGCGATCGACACCGCGCTGGCCGACTGCCGCGCCACGGGCGCGGAGGATTGCGCCGTCCACGCCGTCGGCATCTTTGCGGTGAGAGAAAAGTAGGTCTGCACGAATTGCGCGCGGATGACACGGGAGGGCAGAGATGACGACGTTTGTAGCCTCACAGTGTTTCAATGTGCCGGTCAAGAAGCACAGACGCTACCTGACACTTGCCAGTCTGCGGGCGTTTTGGAAACAACACGGAGCTGGCGAGTATGGAAAGAAGAGAGGGTGCTATATATTCGCCTTAACCCATGGGAGTAAGCTTTCGCCTAGTTATATTGGGATGGCGCGCAAGACCTTTAAGCAAGAGATATTCCAAGCACATAAAAAGAATGACCACTATATACCAGCATTGCGGAAAAGAAAAAACGGTGGGGCGGCGGTTATCTTTATATCTCATATCTATAAAAGGAAACCAAATATTTCGTCCATTGAGAAACTTGAGACTCAATTAATCCAGCAAGCTGTTAGAAGGAAATTGAATATTACGAATATTCGAAAAAGATACATTGGAGATCTAAAAATTCGCGGTGTTTTTGATTTCAAGACTGGCAAGAAGCCACGTGGTAAGAGCCCCGGCGCCGCTGCCGCTGTGTGCACCATGCTAAAGTTCTAGCTGGCCGACTGCCGCAGCATGGCCGCCGAGGACTGCACCATCCACGCTGTCGGCATCTTCACGGTCAACGGCAAGTAGACGCCCGCTTGGCCGCTTGCCAAATCCGCGGCCAGCCTGTATCACCCGCGCACTTCGCACGCGGGTCTGGCGGCCACGGGAGTTCCGGCGGTCGCTCCGGTGCCGGGTCAAGCCTTTGATTTCAAAGGCGACTTGGCGTTGCCCGCGGAGGCCCAACCGGAAAAGGAGCAACACGGCATGACCATGCCGACCTTCAGCCTGCGCCAGCTTCTGGAAGCCGGCGTCCATTTCGGCCACCACACCCGCCGCTGGAACCCGCGCATGGCGCCGTACATCTTCGGCGTGCGCAACGGCGTGCACATCATCGACCTGGAGCAGACCGCCCCGCTGCTGAGCCGGGCGCTGCAGTCCGTGCGCGAGGTGGTCGCCGGCGGCGGCCGCGTGCTGTTCGTCGGCACCAAACGGCAGGCCTCGGACAAGATCGCCGAGGCGGCCAAGCGCTGCGGCCAGTACTACGTCAATCACCGCTGGCTCGGCGGCATGCTGACGAACTGGAAGACGATCTCGCAGTCGATCAAGCGCCTGCGCGAGCTGGACGAGAAGCTTGGCGGTGCGGCCGAGGGCCTGACCAAGAAGGAGCTGCTCAACCTCACGCGCGAGCGCGACAAGCTCGAGCGCGCGCTGGGCGGCATCAAGGAGATGGGGGGCCTGCCCGACATCCTGTTCGTGATCGACACGATCAAGGAAGACATCGCCATCACCGAGGCGCGCAAGCTGAACATCCCGGTGGTCGCGGTGATCGACAGCAACTCGGAACCGACCGGCATCACCTTCCCGATCCCGGGCAACGACGACGCCATGCGCGCCATCGAGCTTTACTGCGACCTCATCGCGGACGCGGTGCTCGACGGGCTGCAGGCCGAGATCATGCATTCGGGCGGCGACGTGGGCGAGGCCGAGCAGGCGCCTGCCGAGCACGTCGCGCCCGAGGGCGAGGGCAAGCCCGAGCCCGCCTCGATGGCCGATGCTGTGGCCAAGGGCGAGGGCGACGCCGCGCAGGCCTGATACCCGCATGTCCGTGGCGGAAGCCGGCCCAGCTTCCGCCACAGTTTCCACGCACATCGTTCGTCGCCAGGGTCGGCTGCCGAAGCGACGATCTCCAACCATCGGGGTTGCATTCATGGCTGAGATCACCGCTGCGCTGGTCAAGGAGCTGCGCGAGAAGACCGGCGCGGGCATGATGGATTGCAAGAGGGCGCTGACGGAAACCAAGGGTGTCTTCGACGACGCGGTCGACTGGCTGCGCAAGAAGGGGCTGGCGGCGGCCGCGAAGAAGGCAGGCCGCGTCGCGGCCGAGGGCTTGGTCGGTGTGGCCGGCAGCGGCACCTCGGGCGCCGTGGTCGAGGTCAATGCCGAGACGGATTTCGTCGCCCGCAACGACCAGTTCCAGGGATTCGTACGGGCGGTCGCGGCGGCGACGCTCGCCAAGGGCGATGACGTCGAGGCGCTGAAAGCCGCGCCGGTCCCGGGCGGCACGCGCAGCATCGGCGATGAACTGACGCAGCTGATCGCCACGATCGGCGAGAACATGGCGCTGCGCCGCGCCAGGAAGCTGAGCGTGAAGAATGGGCTGGTCGCGGCCTATGTGCACAACCAGGCGGCTACCGGCCTCGGCAAGATCGGCGTGCTGGTCGCGCTGGAGTCGGGCGCGCCGCAGGACAGGCTCGCCGCGCTCGGCAAGCAGCTCGCGATGCACGTGGCGGCGGCCAATCCGCAGGCGCTTACCCCGGCCGATGTCGATCCTTCGGCGCTCGAGCGCGAGCGCAACGTCCTGTCCGAGCAGGCGCGCGCCTCGGGCAAACCCGAGAACATCATCGCCAAGATGGTCGAAGGTCGCCTGCGCAAGTACTACGAAGAAGTCGTGCTTCTCGAGCAGACCTCGGTCATCGACGGCGAGACCAAGATCGCCAAGGTCGTCGAGGCGGCGGGCAAGGAGATGGGCGCGCCGGTGCAGATCACCGGGTTCGTGCGCTTCGCCCTCGGCGAGGGCATCGAGAAGGCGCAGAGCGATTTCGCCGCCGAGGTAGCCGCGACCGCGAGGCAAGGCTGACGTCGGCCCGAGGGACCGCCCGGAGATCGCACTCGATGGCAAGACCGCCCTATCGCCGCGTGCTGCTGAAGATCTCGGGCGAGGCCCTCATGGGTCGGCTCGAATACGGCCTCGACCCGGCGATGGTCGATCGCATCGCCGCCGAGGTGAAGAGCGTGCATGCGCTGGGCGGCCAGGTCTGCGTCGTGATCGGCGGCGGCAACATCTTCCGGGGCTTGAGCGGCACGGCGACCGGGATGGAGCGGGCGACCGCCGACTACATGGGCATGCTGGCGACGGTGATCAATTCGCTCGCCATGCAGTCGGCCCTGGAGCGCGTCGACGTTCCGACGCGTGTGCTCTCCGCCATACCGATCGCCGCCGTCTGCGAGCCCTACATCCGGCGGCGCGCCATCCGGCACATGGAGAAGGGGCGGGTGGTGATCTTCGCGGCCGGGACCGGCAATCCGTTCTTTACGACCGACACCGCGGCGGCGCTGCGCGCGTCCGAAATGGGCTGCGATGCGCTGCTCAAGGCGACCAAGGTGGACGGCGTCTATACTGCCGATCCGGTGAAAGACAAGGCGGCCAAGCGGTACGAGCAGTTGAGCTACATGGACGTCTTGTCCCAGGATCTCAAGGTCATGGATACCGCCGCCATCGCCGTGGCACGCGAAAACAGGATTCCAATTCTGGTATTCTCGATATTCGAGGCGGGCGCCTTCGCCGAGGTCGTTTCCGGCCGCGGCCGCTACACGATCATCGAAGAGGTCTGAATGGCCGCGAAGGGATCCTCGAGCCGAACGCGACCGCCCGTCCTGAAGGGGAGGAGGCAGAGGCCGTGAACAAGACCGAGATGGGCGACATCGCCAAGCGCATGGACGGCGCGCTGGAAGCCTTCCGCAAGGAGCTCGCCGGGCTTCGCACCGGGCGTGCGCATGCCAATCTCCTCGATCCCGTGATGGTCGAGGCCTACGGCCAGCAGATGCACCTGAACCAGGTGGGCACGGTGTCGGTGCCCGAGCCGCGTCTGATCACGGTGACGGTGTGGGATAAGTCGATGATGAAGGCCGTCGACCGCGCGATCCGCGAGTCCGGCCTGGGCTTGAACCCGCAGACCGAGGGCACGTTGATCCGCATCCCGATGCCCGAGATGACGGCGGAGCGGCGCAAGGAGTTGACGAAGGTGGCGCACAAATACGCCGAGCAGACGCGCGTGGCCGTGCGCAATGTGCGCCGCGACGGCATGGAGCGCCTGAAGAAGGAGGAGAAGGCCGGAACGATCTCGCAGGACGAGCATCGCCGCCTGTCCGACGAGATCCAGCAGATGACCGACAAGCACATCGCCACGATCGACCAGACGCTGGCGGCGAAGGAAAAAGAAATCCTGCAGGTCTGACGCCATGTCACCTAAGCCCGTCACAGCGCCATCGAGCGTGCCCACTCACGTCGCCATCATCATGGATGGCAATGGGCGTTGGGCGCAGGCCCGCGGCCTGCCGCGCACCGCCGGCCACAAGCAGGGCGCGGAGGCCGTGCGCCGCACCCTGATCGGCGCTGCGGAGCTCGGGGTCAAGTACCTGACGCTGTTCGGCTTCTCGGCCGAGAACTGGCGCCGGCCGGAAAGCGAGGTGAGCGCGCTGATGGGCCTCTTGCGCCTTTATCTGCGCAGCGAGATCGCCGAGCTGCACGGCAAGGGTGCGCGGCTCCGGGTGATCGGCGACGTCACCCGCTTCGAGCCCGACATCCTGGCCTTGATCCGCCAGGCCGAGGAGCTGACCCGGCACAACACCAAGATCAACCTGACGATCGCGCTCAGCTATGGCGGGCGGCAGGAGATCACGGCCGCCGCGCGCACCTTGGCGCAGGAGGCCGCCGCCGGCCGGCTCGATCCCAGCCACATCAACGAGGCGCTGTTCGAGACCTGCCTGACCACCGCGGGCATGCCCGATCCGGACCTGCTGATCCGCACCAGCGGCGAGAAGCGCATCAGCAATTTCCTGCTGTGGCAGAGCGCCTATGCCGAGCTGATCTTCGTCGACACGCATTGGCCCGACTTCGACCGCCGTCACCTCGAGGAGGCGATCGTTGAATACAATCGCCGCGAACGCCGCTTCGGTGTCTTTGCCGGCGCCCGGTAGGGCGGGCATGGCCGCGGCGGGCACGGTGCCGGGATCGCCCGCGCGCCAGCTGCGGCTGCGCGTCGTTTCGGCGGCGGTGCTCATGCCGCTCACGTTGGCGGCGGTCCATCTCGGCTATCCCTGGTTCGAACTGCTGGTCGCGGTCCTGGCCGCGGCGATGGCGCTGGAATGGGCGCGCCTGACGCTCGGCGATGGACGGGCGGCGCTGGGGGCGACGATCGCCGCCGCCGCCGTTCTGGCGATCGCCGCAACCGGCGCGGGCCGCGCGGGGCTCGCCTTCCTCGCACTGGCCGCCGGACTGCTGGCCATACTCGTCGTGGCGACGCTGATCCGCGCACCGGATTGGAAATGGGCGCTGGCGGGGGCGCTCTACATCGCGGTGCCCTGCATCGCGGTGGTGTGGATGCGCGAAGGCCCGCCGGCCGGGCGCGAGCTGCTGATCTGGCTCCTGCTCGTGGTCTGGACGACCGACGTGGCTGCCTATGCCGTCGGTCGCAGCGTCGGCGGGCCGCGGCTGGCCCCGCGGGTCAGTCCCGGCAAGACCTGGTCGGGGCTCGTCGGCGGCATGGCCGGCGCGGGGGTCGTGTCGGCTGTGGCGGCGGCCTGGCTCGACCTTGCGCCGCCGGTGCCGGCCGGGGCGATCGGCGCAATGCTGGCTGCGGTCGCGCAGGCCGGCGATCTGGCCGAGTCCGGAGTCAAGCGCGCGTTCGGGGTCAAGGACAGCGGTACCCTCATCCCGGGGCATGGCGGCGTCCTCGACCGTCTCGACGGCATGCTCGCGGCGGCGCCCGCGGCGGCCGCGATTGTCTGGATGGCAGGGGGAGGCATTCCCGCATGGCGATGACGCAGGTGAACGGCGGCAACGGTGCCGGCGCTACTGAGGCGCAAGCGGCAGCGCAGCCGCGGCGCGTCACCATCCTCGGGTCGACCGGCTCGATCGGCTGCAACACGATCGACCTGATCGAGCGGCATCCCGGCGCCTTCGAGATCGAGGCTTTGACCGCGCGCGGCAATGTCAGGCTCCTGGCCGAGCAGGCCATCAGGCTGCGGCCGCAGCTGGCCGTTGTCGCCGATCCCACGAAATACGACGAGCTGAAGCGCGCCTTGTCGGGCACCAACATCGCGGTGGCGGCGGGACCGGAGGCGCTGGTCGAGGCGGCCCAGCGCCCGGCCGACTGGGTGATGTCGGCCATCGTCGGCGCCGCCGGGCTCAAGGCGACGCTGGCGGCGGTCAACCGCGGCGCCTGCGTGGCGCTGGCGAACAAGGAGTCGCTGGTCTGCGCCGGCGACCTGATGACCCAGGCGGTGCGGCGCCACAACGCGACCCTGTTGCCGGTCGACTCCGAGCACAACGCCATCTTCCAGTGTTTCGAGAGCGACCGGCGCAGCTCGATCGAAAAGCTGATCCTCACCGCCTCGGGCGGGCCGTTCCGCACGCGCCCGCGCGCGGAGCTGAAGAACGTCACGCCCAAGCAGGCCGTGGCCCATCCGAACTGGGAGATGGGCGCCAAGATTTCGGTCGACTCGGCAACGATGATGAACAAGGGGCTCGAGGTGATCGAGGCGCATCACCTGTTTGCCATGCCCGAGCCGCGGATCGACGTCGTGGTCCACCCGCAATCGATCATCCACAGCATGGTGGCCTACGAGGACGGCTCGGTCCTGGCGCAGCTCGGTACGCCGGACATGCGTACGCCGATCGCGTATACTCTGGCTTGGCCGCGGCGCATGCCGTCGCCCTCGGCGCGGCTGGACCTTGCGAAGGTTGGCACGCTGACCTTCGAGACGCCGGACACGGACCGGTTTCCAGCGCTGCGCCTGGCGCGCCAGGCCTTGCGCGACGGCGGCACGGCGCCCACAATACTTAATGCTGCCAATGAGGTAGCCGTCTACAGCTTCCTTGATGGAAAGATCGGCTTCCTTGATATTACCGCCGTGGTTGAGGACACCTTGGCGGCGATGCCGGCAGAGGCGATGACGGACCTGGAGCAGTTGCACGGCGTCGATGCCGAAGCCCGCGCTGTTGCTCAGCGCTGCGCCGCCGCGGCGGCCGGGCGGAGATAGAGGCGTCGACGGCGGCCAACGACCCGCCGGCGGGCGGTCAAGAAGACCGAATCATTAACAAAGCGGAACGGAAGACAGGAGCATGCTCGATACCCGTCTGGCCAAGCTTCAGGCGGCGCCGGACTACATCATCCCGTTCCTGGTGATCCTCACCGTGCTCGTGTTCGTGCACGAGATGGGGCACTACCTGGTCGCGCGCTTCAACGGCGTGCGGGTCGAGGTCTTCTCGATCGGTTTCGGGCCCGAGCTGTTCGGCTGGAACGACTCGCACGGCACGCGGTGGAAATTCAGCTTGGTGCCTCTGGGCGGCTACGTGAAGATGTATGGCGAGGGCGACGAGCAGGAGCCGGCTGCCGAGACGTTGCAGCGCTACCAGAGCCGCGGCCTCAAGCCGCCGACGCCCGAAGAATCCTTCCACGGCAAGCGCGTCGGCCAGCGGGCCGCGATCGTCGCCGCCGGACCGGCGGCCAACTACGTGTTCGCCGTTCTCTTGTTCGCGATCCTCTTCGTCACCATCGGCCAGCGCGTGACGCCGCCGACCATCACCGCCGTGATGCCCGGCAGCGCGGCCGAGGCGGCGGGACTGAAGCCCGGCGACACCATCACCAGCATCGATGGCCGGTCGATCGCGCGCTTCGAGCAGATCGTCAACATCGTCCAGCTGCGCCCGGGCGTCACGCTCGAGTTCGGCGTCAGGCGCGAGGGCCGCGACATCGCCATCCCGGTGACGCCGGCGCTGCGCGAGCAGACCGACGTGTTCGGCAACGTCCACCGCATCGGCCAGATCGGCGTCAGCCACGAGGGCGGCAGCGAGATGGTCAAGCACGGCCCGGTCTCGGCGGTGATCCAGGCCGGCAAGGAAACCGTCAACCTGACCTGGGGCACGCTGACCGCCATCGGGCAGATGATCGTTGGCACGCGCAATGCGGACGAGCTCGGCGGCCCGATAAGAATTGCGAAGTTCTCCGGCGATGTGTGGAAACTAGATGCGGGTTCCATCCTCTCGTTCATGGCGTATTTGTCGATCAGCCTGGGCCTGATCAATCTATTCCCGGTGCCAATGCTGGACGGCGGCCACCTGTTATTCTATGCAGCCGAGGTCGTGCGCGGGCGGCCTCTTGGTCCCCGGCTCCAGGAATATGGTTTCAGGATCGGACTTGCTCTGGTATTAGGGCTGCTGGTCTTCGCCACCTGGAATGACCTCGTGTACCTGCGCGAGATCTTCCGGGGCCTGATCACTTGACCGGAACGGAGGCGGCGCGATCTTGGGCCGTTGGCGCCAGGAAGGATGGAGCGTGAGCCTCTTGGTCACGGCGTTGCGGGCCAGGGCCATCGCATCCGTCGGCTTCATCGCGGGCCTCGCGGTCGCGCTGCTGCTGGCGGTCGGCCTCGCGCGCGCCCAGACCGGGGGTGCGCCCCAATCCGCCGGAACCATCGACGCGATCCGCATCGAGGGCAGCCAGCGCATCGAGCCCGAGACGGTGCGCTCGTACATGTCGATCAAGCCCGGCGACCCGTTCGACGCCGAGAAGGTCAACGCCTCGCTCAAGAGCCTGTTCGCGACCGGCCTGTTCGCCGACGTCACGCTCCGGCGCGAGGGCAACACCCTGGTCGTGCGCGTGGTCGAGAACCCGATCGTCAACCGCGTCGCGTTCGAAGGCAACCGCAAGATCGAGAACAAGACGCTGGAGAACGAGGTTTCGTTGCGCGCGCGCGTGGTGTACACGCGCACCAAGGTGCAGAACGACACCAAGCGCATCCTCGACGTCTATCGCCGCAGTGGCCGTTTCGCCGCTTCGGTCGAGCCGAAGATCATCCAGCTCGACCAGAACCGCGTCGACGTCGTCTACGAGATCGACGAGGGGCCGGTCACCGGCGTCAAGTCGATCCGCTTCATCGGCAACAAGGCGTTCAGCGATTCCAAGCTGCGCTCGACAGTCCAGACCAAGGAAACGGCCTGGTACCGCATCTTCTCGACCGACGACAACTACGACCCGGACCGGCTGACCTTCGACCGCGAGTTGCTGCGCCGTTTCTACCTGCGTGCCGGCTACGCCGACTTCCGCGTCGTGTCGGCGGTCGCCGAGCTTACGCCTGACCGCAGCGACTTCTTCATCACCTTCACGGTCGACGAGGGCGAGCGCTACAAGTTCGGCGTGGTCGACCTGACGACCCAGTTCAAGACCCTCGACCTCGACGCGTTGCGCGGCGTCGTCGACCCTCAGGAAGGCGACTGGTACAACGCCGACCTGATCGAGAAGACGATCACCAAGCTGACCGACGCGGTCGGCGAGCAGGGCTTCGCTTTCGTCGACATCCAGCCGACGATCGACCGCGACCGCGACAAGAAGACGATCAACCTCACCTTCGACATTCAGGAGGGCCCGCGCGTCTTCGTCGAGCGCATCGACATCGTCGGCAACTACCGCACGCTGGACCGCGTGATCCGGCGCGAGTTCCGCCTGGTCGAGGGCGACGCCTTCAACACGGCCAAGCTGCGCCGCTCGCGCCAGCGCGTCCAGAACCTGAGCTTCTTCAAGAAGGTCGACGTCTCCAACGTGCCCGGCACCGATCCGGACAAGACCGTGATCCAGGTCGAGGTCGAGGAACAGTCGACCGGCGAGGTTTCGGTCGGCGCGGGCTTCTCGTCGCAGGAGGGCGCGCTGGCCGACTTCGCCATCCGCGAGCGCAACCTCCTGGGCCGCGGCCAGGACCTGCGCACCAAGTTCCGCGTCTCGCAGAAGTCGACCGAGTTCGACATCGGCTTCACCGAGCCGTATTTCCTCGACCGCGACCTGTCCGCGGGCATCGACCTGTTCCGCATCACGCGCGACAACCAGGACACGAGCTCCTACGATCTGAGGGCGATCGGCCTGGGCCTCAGGTCCGGCTACAGCATCACCGAGTCGCTGCGCCACTCCGTGCGCTACGTGATCCGCGAGGATGAGATCGGCAACATCGATGCCGATGCGTCGGCCTTCATCAAGGACCAGGAAGGCACGAACATCACGTCGCTGATCGGCCATTCGCTGTTCTACGACAAGCTGGACAGCCGCCAGGATCCGACCGACGGCTACTACCTGTCGGCCAGCCAGGACTTCGCGGGCGTCGGCGGCGACGTCAGGTACCTGCGCAACAAGGTCGGCGCGGGCGCGTACTGGCCGGTCGCCGACAAGATCGTCTTCGCGCTATCGGGCGAGGCCGGGATCATGAACGGCCTCGGTGAGCGCATCCGCATCAACGACCGCTTCTTCCTGGGCGGCGACAACTTCAAGGGCTTCGCCGCCGGCGGCGTCGGTCCGCGCGACGTCATCACGCGCGACGCGCTGGGTGGCCGCCGGTTCTATGTCAGCACGGCCGAGCTGACGTTCCCGCTCGGCTTCCCGGACGAACTCGGCGTGTCCGGCAAGGCCTTCACCTCGATCGGCTCGGCCTGGGACGCGCCCGAGGATGGGCAGCCAAACGTCTCCGACGAGAAGTCGCCGCGCGCCTCGATCGGCATCGGCGCCGCCTGGAAGTCGCCGTTCGGGCCGATCCGGTTCGACTTGGCGAAGGCGATCGTGAAGAAAGAGGTCGATCAGACCCAGATCTTCCATTTCAGCTTTGGCACGAGGTTCTGATCCATGCTCCGACACCTTCCGCGCACCGGGTTGTGCGCCGTCCTCGCCATTTCCTGGGCACTCGTTCCGATCGAGGGCGCGCGAGCGCAGCAACAACAGCAGCAGCAGCAGCGCCAGGCGCCGGCCAAGCCGCCGGCCAAGCCCGCTGCACAGCCGGCGGCGCAGCCCGCCGCCGCGCCCGCGCCCACGGGACCGTTGCCGGCGCCGATCATTGCCGTGGTCGACGTCGACCGCATCCGGGAGAACTCCACGGCCGCCAAGTCGGTGCGCGAGCAGCTCGAGAAGCAGCGCACGACGTTCCAGGACGAGATCTCGAAACAGGAGAACGACCTGCGCAACGCCGAGCAGGACCTGAACAAGCAGCGCAGCGTGCTGTCGCCCGAGGCATTCAACCAGCGCCGCCAGCAGTTCGAACAGCGCGTCGCCGAAGTGCAGCGCACCGTGCAGGCGCGCCGGCGCCAGCTCGAGGGCGCAATGCAGAACTCGATGACCCAGGTGAACACGGCCGTCGTGCAGTCGGTTCAGGACATCGCTACCGCGCGCGGCGCCACGCTGGTCCTGCCCAAGTCGCAGATCATCCTGGTTGACAAGTCCATGGAAGTGACCGACGAGGTGCTGTCCCTGGTCAACCGAAAGCTGCCGACCGTCAAGGTTACGCTGCCGCCGCTGACGCAGTGACAGGCGCGGCGTCCGACGATCGCGCGACAGCGATGACCGCCGGCGATGCCGGATCCACGCTTCTTCACGCCGGCCGGGCCGTTCACGCTCGGCCATCTCGCCAAGGTCGCCGGCGCGACCTTGCGGCCGGGCGCCGACGCTGAGCGGCGCTTCTCCGGCGTGGCCGCGCTGGCCGACGCCGGCGCCGCCGACGTCACGTTTCTCGACAACCGCCGCTACCTGAAGCTGTTCGCGGAAACCGGGGCGGGCTGCTGCCTGGTCGATCCCCGCTTCGCGGACCGCGCGCCCGCCGGGACCGAGCTCTTGCTCACCGACAAGCCCTACAAGGGTTTCGCCCTGGTGGCGCAGGCCTTCTTCCCCGAGCCGGAGCTGGTGCCGGGGATCCACGCCCGCGCAGTGGTCGATCCCTCGGCCCGGATCGGCGAGGGGACGCGGATCGACGCCGGCGCCGTGATCGGCCAGCGGGTCGAGATCGGTCGGCGCTGCTGGATCGGCGCCAACGCCGTAATCGGCGACGGTGTCGCCCTGGGCGACGATACGGTGGTGGGACCGTGCGCCGTGCTGGCCTATTGCCTCGTTGGCAGCCGCGTGCTGCTGCATCCCGGGGTGTGCATCGGCAACCGCGGCTTCGGCTTTGCCATCGACCCGAAAGGCCATGTTCGCATCCCGCAGACTGGCCGGGTGATCATCGAAGACGATGTCGAGATCGGCGCCAATTCCGCGATCGACCGCGGCATGGGGCCGGACACGGTGATCGGCCGGGGCAGCATGATCGACAACCAGGTGATGATCGGGCATAACGCACGCCTGGGGCGGGGGTGCGTCGTGGTGGCCCAGGCCGGGATTTCCGGCAGCACGACCTTGGGCAACTACGTGGTGGTCGCGGCCAAGGCGGGCCTGTCCGGGCACTTGACCGTCGGCGACGGCGCACGCATCGCGGCGGCGGCGGGGGTCATTCGTGATGTACCGGCCGGCAGCGAGGTCGGGGGAACTCCGGCGGTGCCGCTCCGGCAGTGGCATCGCCAGACCGTGGCCCTGGGCCGACTGGCGAAGGGTAAGGGGGCGGTCGACGACCAATGACGATCAAGGCACTCGATACGCCGTCGACCGAGGTCGACACGGTCGAGCTGATGCGGCTGCTGCCGCACCGGCATCCGTTCCTCTTGATCGACCGGCTGGTCGACATCGTGCCCAACGTCAGCGCCACCGGCATCAAGGCGGTCACGATCGGCGAGCCGTATTTCGTCGGCCACTTCCCCAACCGGCCGGTCATGCCGGGCGTGCTGCTGGTCGAGGCCATGGCGCAGACGGCGGGCGCATTGGTTGTCAAGTCGATGGGCGGCGCGCCGCGCGACAAGCTGGTCTATTTCATGTCGGTCGAGAACGCCAAGTTCCGCCGCCCGGTGCTGCCCGGATCGCTGCTGCGCGTGCCGGTCCTGCGCGACCGCAACCGCGGCGCCGTGTGGAAATTCTCCGGCAAGGCCTTCGTCGAGGACCAACTGATGGCGGAGGCCGTCTTCACGGCCATGATCGTGGACGCTTGATGGCCAAGGTCCATTCCACCGCGATCGTCGACCCGGCGGCGAAGCTGGGCGAAGGGGTCGAGATCGGCCCCTATTGCGTCGTCGGTCCCGAGGTCGAGCTGGGCGAGGGCGTCCGCCTGCTGTCGCACGTCGTGGTCGAAGGGCGCACGCGGCTGGGCGCGCGGGTACGCGTCTATCCCTTCGCCTCCGTCGGCCACGCGCCGCAGGACCTGAAATACAAGGGCGAGAAGTCGCGCCTCGAGATCGGCGCCGACAGCGTGATCCGCGAGCACGCCACCCTCAACCCGGGCACCGAGGGCGGCGGCATGCTCACGCGGGTCGGCGAGCGCTGCCTGCTGATGGTCGGCTGCCACGTAGCGCATGACTGCAGGATCGGCAACAGCGTCATCATGGCCAACAACGCGACCCTGGGCGGGCATGTCGTGATCGAGGACTTCGCCTTCCTCGGCGGCATGTGCGCCGTGCACCAGTTCGTGCGCATCGGCCGTCACGCCATGGTCGGCGGCATGTCGGGCGTGGAGAACGACGTCATTCCCTACGGCTCGGTCATGGGCGACCGGGCGCGGCTGGGCGGCTTGAACCTGGTGGGCCTGAAGCGCCGCGGCTTCTCGCGCGAGGACATCCACGCGCTGCGCACCGCATACCGGCTGCTGTTCGCCCAGGAAGGCACGATGGCCGAGCGCATCGACGACGTGGCGCGGCTGTTCAGCAGCAATCGGCCGGTGCAGGACATCATCGATTTCATCAGGGCGGAATCGCAGCGCTCGATCATCCAGCCGCGCGCCGCCAATGCCGGGTAGGCTCGGCATCGTCGCCGGCAGCGGCGAGCTGCCGCGCGTGCTCATCCAGGCCTGCCGACGCGCCGGCCGCCCCTATTTCGTCGTCGCGCTTACGGGACATGCCGATCCGGCGCACCTCGGCGACGCGCCGCACGCCTGGTACCGGCTTGGCCGCGCCGGTACGATCGTCGAGCATCTGCACCGGATCGGCGTCACCGACGTGGTGCTCGTCGGCGGCGTGCCACGGCCGACCATGGCGCAGTGGCTGCCGGACTGGCGCACGCTGCGCTTCATCCTGCGCCAGCGTGTCTGGCGGCTGGGCGACGGCGGCTTGCTGAACGCGATGACCGAGACGCTGGAGCGGGAGTACGGGTTCCGCGTGGTCGGCCCCGAGAACGTGGCGCCCGAGCTGTTGGCGCAGAACGGGCCGGTCGGACGCCTGACACCGGACGCCGCGGCCGAGCGCGACATCGCGCTGGGGCTGGCCGAGGCGCTGGCGCTGGGACGGCGCGACCTGGGCCAGGGGGTGGTGGTGCGCGCTGGGCGGGTGATCGATCGCGAGGATCAATCCGGCACCGACGCGCTCCTGGCGCGCTGCGCGGCCGCCGCCGCGGGCGCGCGCGCCGGCGCGCTGGTCAAGATGGCGAAGCCGGCCCAGGACCGCCGCGTCGACCTGCCCGCGGTAGGCGTGCGCACGGTCGAGGGCGCGGCCAGGGCCGGGCTCGCAGGCATCGCCGTCGAGGCCGGCGGCGCGCTGATTGTCGACCGCGAGGCGGTCGCCGCGGCGGCCGACCGCGCCGGGCTGTTCGTGGTTGGCATCGCCAAGGAGCAGGCGGCGCGACGATCCCCTGCGGCGGCATGAGCGCCGCCGTCGCCGAGAACAGGGCGGCGCGGCAGCGGCCGCTGATCTATCTCCTGGCGGGCGAGCCGTCCGGCGACAATCTCGGCGGGCGCATCATGCGGGCGCTGAAAGCCCGCGCTGCCGTGCCGCTCGACTTCGCCGGGGTCGGCGGCGAGCAGATGACGTCGGAAGGGCTCGCGAGCCTGTTCCCCTTGAGCGAGCTGTCGATCATGGGCATGGCCGAGATCCTGCCGCACGTGCCGCGCATGTACCGGCTGATCTGGCGCCTCGCGCGCGACATCCGCGCGCGGCGCCCGGACGTGGTGCTGACCATCGACAACAGCGCCTTCAACTTCGGCGTGGCCAACCGCGCGCGCGGCTACGGCAGCCCGCTCGTCCATCTCAACGCGCCCAAGGTATGGGCCTATCGACCCGGGCGGGTCTGGCGGGTCGCGCGCTACTACGACCATCTGCTCTGCCTGCTGCCGTTCGAGCCGCCCTATTTCCACCGCGTCGGCATGCCGGCGAGCTTCATCGGCCATCCCGTGGTCGAAAGCGGTGCCGACCGCGGCGACGGCCCCGGATTCCGCCTGCGGCACGCCGTCGCGGCGGACGCGCTGCTGCTTTGTGTGCTGCCGGGCAGCCGCGGCGGCGAGGTGCGGCGGCTGCTGCCGGTGTTCGCGGACACGATGCGGCTGGTCGCCCCGCACGTGCCGAAGCTTCGCCTGGTTCTGCCGACGGTGGCCTTCCTCGAGGCGGAGATCCGGGCCGCCGTAGCCGGATGGCAACCTGCGCCCATCGTCGTCACGGGCACGGCGGAACGGTTCGACGCCTTCGCCGCCAGCGACCTGGCGCTTGCCGCCTCCGGCACCGTCTCGCTCGAGCTCAACTTGGCGCGTGTGCCGATGGTGATCACCTATCGGATATCCGAAGCTTCCGCGGTTATTGTGCGACGCTTGAAGCGTGTGCGGCACATCACGATCGCCAATCTCGTGCTTGGCGATCGTGCGGTCATTCCCGAACTGATCCAGGAGGACTGCACGCCCGACCGACTGGCCGATGCCCTGCTTGGCCTGATCGCCGATCCGCACGCGCGCGACCAGCAGGTGCGGCAGGGCAGCGAGGCGATGCGCCTCCTCGGCGCCGGCGGCCCGCCACCCAGTCTCCGGGCCGCCGACATCCTGCTCGACATCGCCGGGATTGCCCGCATCGCCGCCACGGGGCCCGCGTGACGCGCGTCGGCCTCGGCCGCGACCGCAGGGCGTGACGGGGGGGCGGTTCACGGAGCGTCGGCGGCGGGCAGCCATCGCCTGCTTCGCCGCCGGGACCCCGCTCGGTTTCGGTGTGCTGTCGATCCTGGTGCGGCAGGATTACAATTGGGATTTCCTCAATTATCATTACTACAATCCGTTCGCCTGGCTGCACGGGCGGCACGGAGCCGACATCGACGCGGCGATAATGCCGGGCGGGCATTTCAATCCGCTGCTGCACCTGCCGCTCTATCTCGCCATCAACGCATTGCCGCCGCGGCTCACCGGCTTCCTGGTCGGCGCGGTGCAGGGCATCAACGCCATCGTCGTGTTCGCGATCGCGCGCCTGGCGCTGCCGGCGATGCCGGCCGGGCGGCGCGACGCCGCGGCCATGGCGCTGGGACTGCTCGGCATGCTCGCCGCCGGCAATCTTGGCGAGATCGGCACCATGTTCGCCGACAACATCCTCAGCCTGCCGGCGCTGTCGGGCCTGCTGATCCTGGTGGCGCAGGCCCGGCGCCTCGCGCTGGGGCCGCTGCCGGTGGCACTCGCCGTCGCCGTCGGCGCCGGCCTGCCGGTCGGGCTTGCCGCCGGGCTCAAGCCGACCGTGTGGATCTATGGCGTCGGCACGGGCCTCGCGTGCCTCGCGCTGCCGGCGCCGCCGCAGCGCCGGGCGAGCGTGGCTGCAGCGATGTCGCTGGCCGCGCTGGTCGGCTGCGCGCTCACCGGTGGATTCTGGATGGCGACGCTGTGGCAGCGCTACGGCAACCCGATCTTCCCGTTCTTCAACGACTGGTTCGGCTCGCCCTGGGCGGCGGCCGATCCGCATCTGAGCCTGCGCTACCTGCCGAAGTCCTGGATCGACGTCGCCACGCTGGCGCTGCGCTATCCGTTCGACGCGAAGCTGGTGGGCGAGATTCGTTTCATCGAGCTTCGCATTCCGCTGCTGTACGCGCTGGGCTGGACGACGTTGCTGGCGGCCGCCTGGCGCGCCGCGCGCGGGACGCTGCCGGGAATGGCGCGCGCGGATTCCGGCCGCTCGGCCATGGTGCTGGCGTGGATGGCCGGCAGCTATGCGGCCTGGGCATCGATGTTCGCGATCTATCGCTACCTGATCGGTCTGGAACTCCTGGCGCCGCTCGGGCTGGTCCTGCTGCTGGACCGGGTGGGGCTCGCCGGCAGGCGCCTGGCCGGCGCGGCGGCGGCGCTGTTCCTCGCCATGGTGGCGACGATGCGTGTCGGCGGCTGGGGCCACGTGCCCTGGAGCGCGCATCATTTCGGCGTCGAGCCGCCCGCGCTGGCCGATCCGGCGCGGACCATCGTGGTGCTTCCCGGCGTCGAGCCCGCGGCCTTCGTCGTGCCGTTCTTTCCATCCGAGGTCCGGTTCATCCGCATTTCGCGCTGGATTCTCGATTCTCCGGCACCGCCGACGGGCATGGAGCGTGCCGCCTACGACGTCGTGGCGCGCCATCGTGGCCCGATCTTCGCGCTGTTCCGCGCCAGCGAGCGGAACGTCGCCGTCGCGGCGCTGGGCCTGCGCGGCCTGCGCCTGACATCCGACGGCTGCCGCCGCCTGGTCGTGCGCGCCGAGATGCACCGGCCCGATCGGTTGGCGTTCTGCGCCGTCGAACGATAGCAAGGCGGCCGGCCGCGCTCACGTGCGGCTGGAGGGCCGGTCTTTCGCCGCGCGACCGGGCGGGGCCGCGACGCACCAGGCCGCGACCATGGCGGCCCCGAGGCCGAACGGCCGGAAGTAGTGGAAATCGTCGACCATCTGGCCGGCGACGAACGGAGCGACGGCGACCAGGCGGGCCATGGTCCAGGCGGAGGCGCGGTAGAACTGCCAAGCCCAGGCGAGGCAGAGGGCGAGGCCGACCAGCCCCCATTCGACGGCGAGGGTGAGGGGCAGGTTGTGGCCGTGCGCCACCGGGCCGCCGACCAGGAACCGCGCGGCGCTGGTGCCGGCGAACGGGCGCTCCAGGACCAGTTGCGGGAACTGCGTCCAGGCGATCTGCCGGATCCCCAGCGGGACGGCGAACGACCGGCCCCAGGGATTGTCGGGCGCGATATAAACGGCGGTGACGGCGGCGGCGAGCATCAGGGCGGCGGCGCCGACCGCGGCGATGGCCGCAGCCCGAACCCGGGTGAACGCGCCTGGCCGCTCGCGAATGAGCAGCGCCAGCGCGGCCAAGAGCAGGATGATCGCCGCCGTCGCCACGGCGTTGCGGCTGCCGCTCAGGTAGATCTGGCCGCCGAAGATCGCGCAGGCGGCCAGCAGCATCGTCGTGCCGATCACGCCCTCGAGCCAGAGCGAGGCGGCCAGCCCGATCCCGGCGGCCATGGCGATGCCGTAGTTGTTGGCGTTGTTGAAGATCGACGTCCAGCGGCCGTGCTGCAGGGCGAACGGGTGTAACACCCTGAAGTATTCCGCCTGCATGACCGGTTCCGGGATGAAGACGAAGATCACCGGCAGCAGGCTGAACAGCAGCATGATGCGCGCCGCCGGCGCGGCGTCGTCGAGACGTTCGAGCGCGACCAGCGCGGCGAGGAAGCACAGGGCGAACGCGGCGTACTGGTAGAAGAGGACATACGAAATGCGGTCGTCGCGGAACCAGGTCAAGCCGGCGATCCAGGCCAGCAGTGCGAGAGTCGCCACGATCAACCCGCGTCGACGCCGAAACACGGCCACGCCGTCGCGCCAGCGCAGCGCACAGAACGCCAGGCAGAGGCCGACGATCGCCTTGTCATAGCGAATGGCCGACAGCGTCAGCAGCAGGGCCGCGGCGAGGCCGCAATATCCGCCTGTGACACCTCGTGCAATCCCGGCGGATGGCGGCAAGCTGTGTGGCTCCTCGTGGCCGGTTCGACGGGCGGCTTCTACCTTGGCATTTTCCCGTCGGGGGCGGGAGAGCGCGTCTTCCGGCGAGCCGGGCGGGCCGATCCGCGGACCCGCGCCACTCTACCCAGGCTGGGCGCTGGCGCTATACTGGCCGCAACCCCTGTGGAGGACCGCCATGAACGATGTCACCCCTGGCGCCACCAGGAAACCGGCCGCGACCGACGCGTCCAAGTTTCGCCTGCTGCACACGATGATCCGCGTGAAGGACCTCGACAAGTCGCTCGACTTCTACACGCGCCTGCTCGGCATGAACCTGATCCGCAAGAAGGACTACCCGAGCGGCGAGTTCACGCTCGCCTTCGTCGGCTACGGCAGCGAGGAGGAGAACACGGTCATCGAGCTGACCTACAACTGGCCGCAGAAGGAGCCGTACACGATCGGCAGCGGCTTCGGCCATCTCGCCATCGGCGTGCCCGACATCTACGGCACGTGCGAGAATCTCGCCAAGGAAGGCGTGAAGATCCCGCGTCCGCCCGGGCCGATGAAGCACGGCGGCAGCGTGATCGCCTTCATCGAGGACCCGGACGGCTACAAGATCGAGCTGATCGAGCGGAAGTAGGAGCGCCGCCGGCGAAACCGCCGGCCACGGCGCCCAATCGGAGGAAACGACCGTGCAGGTGATCTCGGCCGCCGAGGCGGCGCGGCTGGTGCGCGACGGCGACACGGTGCTGATCGGCGGCTCCGGCGGCGGGCACGCCGTGCCGGAGGCCTTGATGGCCGCGCTCGGGACGCGCTTCCGCGAGAGCGGGCATCCGCGCGCCATCACCTCGCTGCATCCCGTCGGGCTCGGCGATCGCGCCACGCGCGGCGCGGGGCATTTCGCCCAGGACGGGATGCTGAAGCGCATCGTCTGCGGCACCTATGTCGACTCGCCGCCGATCTCCGACATGGCGATGGCGGACAAGATCGAGGCCTATACCCTGCCGCAGGGCGCCTTGTCGCAGCTGATGCGCGAGATGGCGGCCGGGCGGCCCGGCCTGTTCACCAAGACCGGCCTCCACACGCTGGTCGACCCGCGCCACGGTGGCGGCCGGCAGAGCAGGCGCGCCGCCGAGGACCTCGTCGAACTGGTCACGCTCAAGGGCGAGGAGTGGCTGTTCTTCAAGCCGATGCCGGTCGACGTGTGCTTCCTGCGCGGCACGACCGCGGACGAGGACGGCAACGTGACGATGGAGCAGGAGGCGATCTACGGCGAGATGCTGTCGATGGCGCAGGCGACGCGCCGCGCCGGCGGCACGGTCGTGGTCCAGGTCAAGCGGCTGGCCAACCGCGGCACGCTGCCGGGCAAGCAGGTGAAGATTGCGGGCATGCTGGTCGACTTCGTCGTGCTCGACCCGGCGCAGCGCCAGACCTACGTGACCGAGTATTCGCCGTCCTATGCCGGCGAGCTGCGCGAGCCGCTGTCGTCGTTCGCGCCGCTGCCGCTCGACGCGCGCAAGGTGGTGGCGCGCCGCGGCGCGATGGAGCTGTTCCCCGGCGCGGTCTGCAACCTCGGCTCCGGCATCTCGACCGGCATCGGCATCGTCGGCGCGGAGGAGGCGATCCTCGAGCGCATCGTGCTGACCAACGAGCAGGGGCTGATCGGCGGCGCGCCGGCGATTGGCGCCGAGGCGGGCGCCGCGCGCAATTTCCAGGCGATGATCGACCAGCCCTACCAGTTCGACTTCTACGACGGCGGCGGGCTCGATCTCGCCTTCCTGTCCTTCGCGCAGGTCGACGGACGCGGCAACGTCAACATCAGCCGCTTCGAAGGCAAGATCGTCGGCATCGGCGGCTTCATCAACATCTCGCAGAACGCGCGCAAGGTCGTCTTCGGCGGCACCTTCACCGCCGGGGGGCTCGAGATCGCCTGGCCCGGCGGGCGCACGCGCATCGCGCGCGAGGGCAAGCACCGCAAGTTCATCGCCGGCGTCGAGCAGCTCTCCTACAACGGCGACTATGGCTGGCAGCGCCGGCAGCAGGTGCTCTACGTCACCGAGCGCGCCGTGCTCCGCCGCGTCGCCGACGGCCTCGAGCTGATCGAGATCGCGCCTGGCGTCGACGTGAAGCGCGATGTGCTGGCGCACATGGCGTTCGAGCCCAGGATCGCACCCGACCTGCGCGAAATGGACGCGCGCCTGTTTCGCCCCGAGCCAATGGGGCTTTCCGGCGACCTTGCGGGCAAGCCGAGGCAATACCGCAGCGAGCGCGTATCGGAATGGCACGCCGGCCGGGCGGCGCGGCGGGCGGCGGAGTAGGCGGCCGCTCCCCGATCGTGGGGGGGGACAGCGGTCAGGGCAGCCAGCGGATGCTGGCGTAGATCAGCGCGAGGGCCAGCGCCAGCAGCACGGTCGTCGTCAGGCGTGCCGTCCACGGCGACGGACGATTGTCGTTGGCCGTCGCGCCGCGCTGCCTCAGCGCGGCCAGCCAGCCCATCCCGATCGCAACGGCCTGCCCGCGGGCCTCCGGCCGCGCCCGGTCATAGGGCCGTCTCTGCGCCATTCGAGTTCCTCTCTCGCGTGCGCGCCGTCCGCCGCCTGCCTAGCGGCGCTTGGCCACCGGAACATAGGCCCGCTTGGTCGGGCCGGTATAGAGCTGCCGCGGCCGGCCGATCTTCTGCGAGGGATCCTCGATCATCTCCTTCCACTGCGCCACCCAGCCGACGGTGCGTGCCAACGCGAACAGCACGGTGAACATCGAGGTCGGGAAGCCCATCGCCTTCAGAATGATGCCCGAATAGAAGTCCACGTTCGGGTACAGCTTCTTGCTGACGAAGTAGTCGTCCTCCAGCGCGACGCGCTCGAGCTCCATCGCCAGCTCGAGCAATGGCTCGTCCTTGACGCCGAGCTCTTCCAGCACTTCGTGGCAGGTCTTGCGCATGACCGCCGCGCGCGGGTCGTAGTTCTTGTAGACGCGGTGGCCGAAGCCCATCAGGCGGAAGCTGTCGTCCTTGCTCTTGGCGCGCTTGACGTATTCCGGGACCTTGTCCTTGCTGCCGATCTGCCGCAGCATGTTGAGGACTGCCTCGTTCGCGCCGCCATGCGCCGGGCCCCAGAGGCTGGCGATGCCGGCGGCGATGCAGGCAAACGGGTTGGCGCCGGACGACCCGGCTAGGCGCACGGTCGAGGTCGAGGCGTTCTGCTCGTGGTCCGCGTGCAGGATGAAAATGCGGTCCATCGCTTTGGACAGCACCGGATTGATCTTGTAGTCCTCGCACGGCACGGCGAAGCACATGCGCAGGAAGTTGGTCGCGTAGTCCTGGTCGTTGCGCGGGTACACGAACGGCTGGCCGATCGAGTACTTGTAGGCCATCGCGGCGATGGTCGGCATCTTGGCGATCAGCCGGTGCGAGGCGACCATGCGCTGGTGCGGATCGTTGATGTCGGTCGAGTCGTGATAGAAGGCCGACAGTGCGCCGACCACGCCGACCATTACCGCCATCGGATGCGCGTCGCGGCGGAAGCCGCGATAGAGATACTGCAGCTGCTCGTGCACCATCGTGTGGTAGGTGATGTCGTGCTCGAACTTGGCCTTCTGCGTCGCGTTCGGCAGCTCGCCGTTCAGCAGCAGGTAGCAGACCTCCATGAAGTCGCTGTGCTCGGCCAGGTCTTCGATGGCGTAGCCGCGATGCAGCAGGACGCCCTCGTCGCCGTCGATGAAGGTGAGCGCCGACTGGCACGAGCCGGTCGAGGTGAAGCCCGGGTCGTAGGTGAAGAACCCGGTGTCGGCGTAGAGCTTGCGGACGTCGATCACCTTGGGCCCGATCGAGCCGCCCATCACCGGGAAGGTCCAGCTCTTGCCCGTGGCGTTGTCGGTCAGGGTGACCGTGTGCTCGTTCTTTCCCGCCTTGGGCGCGGCTGCGGTCTTGGTCGTGGTGGCCATGCGTCCCTATCCCCCAGAAATCTGGTCGTCGACGGCGTTTCCGGCGCTGCATCGCAGCATAGCGCGAGGGCGGGAACGTTGGCAATTCGCGCGGCACTATAGGCAACGCCGCCCGGCGCGGAGGCGCCGATAGAGGCAAGTCCGTTCAAACGCTTGCCTGATCGGCGATTCTTTCCAGGGATCCCGCGCTGCCCAGCACCGCCATCACCTCGAATATGCCGGGCGAGGCCGTGGTGCCGGTCAGCGCCGCGCGCAGCGGCTGCGCCACCTTGCCCAGCCCCACCCTTTCGGCCTCGGCGAAGGCGCGCACGGCCTGCTCGATGGCGGCTTCCTCCCATGTCGCGACCGAAGCGAGCGCCGCGCGCAGGCGGCCGAGCATGGCCTTGGCCTCCGGCGTCAGCAGCTTCTGCGCCTTGTCGTCCATCGGCAGCGGGCGGTCGGCGACGTAGAAGGCGGCGATGTCGGCCAGCTGGACCAATGTATGGGCGCGCGGCTTCAGGCCGGGCATGCCGCGCAGGATGCGGGCGAAGCCGTGCGCGTCGACGGGCTTGCCGCGCTTCTTCTCCAGGAACGGGCGCATCAGGGCGGCCAGCCGCGCATCCGGCGCCTCGCGCATGTAGTGCGCGTTGACGCTGTCGAGCTTGGCGAAGTCGAAGCGCGCCGGCGACTGGCCGACGCCGTCGAGGTCGAACCATTCAATCGCCTTGTCGGTCGGGATGATCTCGTCGTCGCCATGCGCCCAGCCGAGCCGCAGCAGGTAGTTGCGCATGGCCTCGGGCAGGTAGCCCATGTCGCGATACGCCTCGACGCCAAGCGCGCCGTGGCGCTTCGACAGCTTGGCGCCGTCCGGCCCGTGGATCAGCGGGATGTGCGCGAACTGCGGCGGCTCCGCGCCGATCGCGCGGTAGAGCTGGACCTGGCGGAACGTGTTGGTCATGTGGTCGCTGCCGCGGATCACGTGCGTGATGCCCATGTCGATGTCGTCGACCACGACCGAGTGCATGTAGGTCGGCGTGCCGTCGGCACGCAGCAGCACCATGTCGTCGAGCTGCTCGTTGGCGACGGTGATGCGGCCTTGCACGCGGTCTTCGACCATGGTGTCGCCGGTCTGGGGCGCCTTCAGCCGGATCACCGGCTTGACGCCGGGCGGCGCTTCCTTGGGGTCGCGGTCGCGCCAGCGTCCGTCGTAGCGCAGCGACAGGCCCTTGGCCTTCTGCTCGGCGCGCATCTGCTCGAGCTCCTCCGGCGAGGCGTAGCAGCAATAGGCTTTGCCCTCCGCCAGCAGGCGGCGGGCGACCTCGGCGTGCCGGGGCGAGCGCGCGAACTGGAAGACGATGTCGCCGTCCCAGTCGAGCTCGAGCCATTTCAAGCCGTCGACGATCGCGTCGATCGCCGCCTGGGTGGAGCGCTGCCGGTCGGTATCCTCGATGCGCAGCAGGAACTTCCCGCCGTGATGGCGGGCGAACAGCCAGTTGAACAACGCCGTGCGCGCGCCGCCGATATGCAGGAACCCGGTCGGCGATGGGGCGAAGCGGACGGTGACGGTCATGGGTGGAATCTCGATCGTTTGTTCGTTCAGTCGGCCCCACGATTTCGTCATGCCCGGGCTTGTCCCGGGCATCGACGGCTTCGGGAGCCAGTGGCGGCGATGCGGTGAACCGGCCCCGCGGCGTTGCATAGCACACGCGCCGCGAGTTTGCCGCCGGCCCGAAGCGGACACCCGAGCCTGGGCATGACGCGTTTGGGAACGTCCCGCACCGCCTTTGACCAGGGGCGCGGCGGCGGGCATGCTCGAATTGGGGGAGCGCCGCATGACCATCGGCAGCGTCGGTGGCAATCCGGGCTGGGCGGGGTCGCAACCTTTCGGTCGCGTTACCGCCCGCCTCGCCGCCGCATTCCTCGCCGAGCGCGAGCAATGGGTGCTGTGGCTGCCGGTGGCGATCGGCACGGGCGTCGCGGTCTATTTCGCGCTGCCGGTGGAGCCGTCCTGGTGGATCGGCCCGCTCTGGCTCCTCGCTGCCGCGGCCCTTGCGCTGCTCGCCGGTCCGGCGCGCCTGGGCGCCTACCTGCTGGCCTGGGCGATCGGCGCGGCGGGGGCGGGCTTCGCGGCGGCGCAGCTTCGCACCGCCGTGGTCGCCACGCCGTTGCTCGCCGAGCGGCTGGGGCCGGTCGAGGTCACGGGGCGCATTGTCGACCGCGAGTTGCTGGCGGATGGGGCGAAGCGCGTCGTCCTGGGCGAGCTTTCGATCCCCGGGCTGGGCGAGGCGGAGACGCCGCGGCGCGTCCGGCTGCGGTTGAACGCGCGTCATGGCGAGGAGGCTGCGCTCGGCCGCCGCATCGCCGTGCGCGCGCTGCTGCAGCCGGTGTCGCCGCCGGTGGCACCCGGCGCCTACGATTTCCAGCGCCACGCATTCTTCCAGGGCATCGGCGCCACCGGGTTCTCGATCGCTCCGGCGCGCGGCCTGCGCGACGACGCGCCGCGCTGGTCGTTCTGGCTGGCGCTCGAGCAGCTGCGCGAGGACGTCGGCCAGCGCATCCGCGCCGGGATCGGCGACAAGGTAGCCGGGCCGCTGGCATCGGCGCTGCTGATCGGCGACCGCGCCGGCATCCCGGAGGACGTGCAGGAGGCGATGCGCGACGCCGGCCTTGCGCATCTGATCGCGATTTCCGGGCTCAACTTCGCGTTGGTCGCCGGCATCCTGTTCTTCGTCGTGCGCGGCGCGCTGTGCCTGGTCGAGCCGGTGGCGCTGCGCTATCCGATCAAGAAATGGGCCGCCGTGGCGGCCTTCGCCGGGGCGGCCTTCTACTTCCTGCTGGCGGGTCCGACGCCGCCGACCGAGCGCGCCTTCCTGATGATCGGCATCGTGCTGCTGGGTGTCCTGGTCGACCGCGAGGCGATCTCGATGCGGCTGGTCGCCTGGGCGGCGGCGGCGATCCTGCTGGTGCTGCCGGAGGTGTTGATGGGAGCGAGCTTCCAGATGAGCTTCGCCGCCGTTTTGGGGCTCGTCGCCGCCTATGAGGGCCTGCGCGACCGTCTTGCCGCCTGGCGCGACGGCGCGGGGCCGCTCGGGCGCGCCGGCCTCTACGTCGCAGCGGTGCTGCTGACGACGCTGATCGGCAGCGCCGCGACCGGCATCTACGCCGCCTATCACTTCAACCGGTTCCCGCTCTACGGCCTGGTAGCCAACCTGGTCGCCGTGCCGATCACCGCGCACTGGATCATGCCGCTGGGCATGCTGGCGCTGGCGCTGATGCCGTTCGGCCTCGAGCACTGGGCGCTGGTGCCGATGGGCTGGGGCGCAGCGGCCGTCATCGCCACCGCAGAGACGGTCGCCGCCTGGCCGGGCGCCGTGGCGCTGCTGCCGGCGATGCCGCTGTGGGGGCTCCTCGTCGCGAGCGCGGGGCTCGTCTGGCTTTGCCTGTGGCGCGGCGCGTGGCGCGCCCTCGGTCTTGCGCCGATGCTGCTCGGCCTGACGTCGATGGCGCTCGCGCGCGGACCCGACATCCTCGTGGCGGGCGACGCGCGCCTGATGGCGGTGCGCGGCACCGACGGGCTGGTGCTGCTGTCCGACAAGGGCGCCAGCCGCATCACGATCGAGACCTGGCTGCGCCGCGCCGGCCAGTCGCGCATCGACCAGGCGCGCAACGGCAGGGGGCCGGATCCCGCCAGCGCCTCGCTCGAGTCGCCCGACGCGTCGCTCCATTGCGACGCGCTGGCGTGCGTCTATCGTCGCCACGGCCGTGTCGCGGCGCTGGTGCGCGACCAGGCGGCCGTCGTGGAGGAATGCGCGCGCGCCGACGTCGTGGTCAGCTTCGTGCCGATCCGGCGCGGCTGCCGCGCGCCCGCGGCGGTGATCGACCGGTTTGCGCTGTGGCGCAACGGCGCGCACGCGATCTGGCTGCAGCGCGGCGCCGCGCCCCTGATCGAGCATGTCGCCGCAAGACGGGGCGAGCGCCCCTGGGTGGCGCGGCGCAATGCGCGAGCGCCTGCGCCATAGTGAAAAACTCACTATCGACTGGTGCTGGCGCTGATTCCGATGAGCGCGGCGCCTATCTGGCAGTTGGGCACAATTGCGGGCAACCTGACCATCACTCCGCAAATTGCAGAGAATCCCACGGCCCGAGCCACTTAAACTTGATTGTTGCTCGGCTCGGCTGGATGTCCTGCGCCGTTACAATTAGGTCGATTTCGAAGGTGCCCGGGTTGTTCCAGGACCTCCGAAACCGATTCGGAAAATTCCCCGATGGATACAATTTGGGCGGCTGCTCCTTCGAGATCGTGAACGCAATGTCTACGAATTGGTTGATGCCGACAGGAATATCGATCGGCCTGAACAAATCTGGATTCAGCGACCAGCTGAGCGGTATCGCGTCTTGCTCCTCGATCCTCTCGACGCTGCCATCGAGCTTATGGCAGGTGATCTGTGACATGTAAGCACGACAGTCGCGCGCAATCGACCGTCCACCATTGACCACCTTGGCCCGCACGTAGATCGCTTCATACTCGGTCGTTCCGGCTGCCGGGTTAGCAAGGTCGTTCGGCCAATTGATCGGCGTCCTTGCAAAAAACGCGGTCTTATCCTCGAACGACAAATGCAAACGCGGCCGTTTCCAGCATCGAACCAACTCTTGCCCGCCAACCGCGAGAACACCACCTCCAAGCGCGCTCCCAACTGCGGTCGCCAGGAGTTCGATCTCGGTTGGCATGCCAGCGAGCTTCAGTACCGCCGCAGCAATCCGACCAGCTTGCCCTGCACCTGCACGCGGTCGGGCCCGAAGATGCGGGTCTCGTGCCGCTCGTTGGCCGGTTCCAGCGCGATCGAGCCGTGCTTGCGGCGCAGCCGCTTCAGCGTCACCTCGTTGCTGTCGACCAGCGCCACGACGATCGCGCCGTTGTCGGCCGTGTCGCAGCGCTGGATCAGCGCCGTGTCGCCGTCGAAGATGCCGGCGTCGATCATCGAGTCGCCCTCGACGGTGAGCGCGAAATGCTCACCGCGGCCGAGCAGGGCGGCCGGGACGTCGATCGAGTTCGCGGGATTGCTCAAGGCCTCGATCGGTGCGCCGGCGGCGATCTTGCCGAGCAGTGGCAGGCGCACGGACTCGGCCGCCTCCGCGCTCACTGTCGCGCCCGGCAGTTGCGGCTGGAAATTCCCGCGGATGACGTTCGGCGTGAAGGACGCGGGCGCGGCACCGCCCGAGGGCGGCGCGGCGAAGCTCGGCGTGTTGGCGGCCGGCGCCGGCATGCTCGACGGCGGGAGCGTCGCCGAGGCGGTCGGGCGCTCCGGCGCGCCGGCGTTCTCCGGCAGACGCACAACCTCGAGCGCCCGGGCGCGGTGCGCCAGGCGGCGGATGAAACCGCGCTCGGCCAAGCCGGTGATCAGGCGATGGATGCCGGACTTCGAGCGCAGGTTCAGCGCTTCCTTCATCTCGTCGAAGGACGGCGACACGCCGGTCTGGCGCAGCCGCTCCTGGATGAACATCAGTAGCTCGTACTGTTTGCGGGTGAGCATCGACCTTTCCCCATGGGGCCGTATCGGTATGCGGACCCCAACATATAGAACAAAACCTAAACGGGTGCGCTTGTTCTAGTTTGGTTCCGGCGCCGGGTCAAGAAGGATTTTCCACAGCACCGGATTCACGCTTCGTTTACAGGACGCGAGCGACGATCGCGCCATGCTGCTGGCTCGCTATCTTTGGGCCTGCGCCTTCGCGCTCGCCTGCCTTGTGGCGCCCCTTGCCGTTCAGGCCGAAGGGCCTGTTGTCGGCCGCGTCGTGCGTCCGGACGACCGGACCGTGCTGCGCAACCAGATCCTGGCCGAGCTCGAGCAGCGCCAGGCGCGCGTCAAGGTCCTCGAGGAAGAGCTGCGGGAGCAGGCCAAGCGCTACGACGAGATGGCCGCGCAGCGCCGCGATCTGGCGCAGATCGCGGCAGAGAAGGAAGAGGCGGCCAAGGCGGCTGCGGCCGAGAAGGCGCTGAAGGCCAAGTACGCCGCGGCGCAGGCCGGCAACGGCAAGCGGGCGAATGGCGGCAAAGGGGCCGGCCAGAAGGCGAAGGCGGGCGACGCGAAGGACGCCGATGCCGGGTCAGCGAAAGACGGCAAGGGCCCGGCCGACGCCGCTAACGGCGGCAACGGCGCCAGCGCGAAGAAGATCGACCCGATGCTGGTCCAGAACTATCTCGTCATGCGCCTGCGCGACGAAGTGCGGCTGCTGCGCGCGCGCATCGCCTACCTCGAGGGCGTGCTCGCCAAGCTTTGAGGAGCGGCCGGGGCGCCGACGAAGCTGACGACCGGCCGGCGCTCCTCGTCCGGGTGGCGATCACAGTCCGCCCAAGCCTGTCGGAAATCGCAGGATCTCCACCAGAGCCCCGGCCGCGGCGGCAGGGGCGAGCGGCGGCCGTACCACGAGGCAATCGGCATGGGCGAGCGTGGCCAGCATCGAGCTGTCCTGCCGCTCGAACGGCGTCGCGACCAGGGCGCCGTCGTCACGCCGCGACAGGGTCGCGCGCAGATAGTCCTGGCGCCGGTCGTTGCCCGGCAGGGGCGTGGCGAGGATGGCGCTCGGGCCCGGAGCATCCGACTGGGCCAGGCCCTGCATCCGCTCGAGCGCCGGCACCAGGAAGATCGCGGCGCAGACCAGGGTCGACACCGGGTTGCCGGGAAGGCCGAGCATCGGCACGCCGCCGATGCGCCCGAAGATCAGCGGCTTGCCCGGGCGCATGGCGATCTTCCAGAAATCAAGCTCAAGCCCTTGCTGGCCCAGCACCTCGCGCACCAGGTCGTGCTCGCCGACCGAGGCGCCGCCGGTGGTGACCAGGATATCGGCGCCGCGCGCGCCGGTCGCCATGGCAGCCAGCGCGTCCCGGTTGTCGGCGGCGATGCCCAGGTCGATCGCCTCGCCGCCGCACGCCTGAATGAGCGCGGCGAGCGAGATGCCGTTCGAACAGACGATCTGGCTGACCCCGATCGGCGTGCCGGGCATCACGAGCTCGTCGCCGGTGGACAGGATCGCCACCCGGGGGCGGCGATGGACCTTGAGCCAGGGCACGTTCATTGCTGCGGCCAGCCCGATGTCGCGCGCGGTCAGGCGACGCCCGGCGCGAACGCCGACATCGCCGGCGCGGAAGTCCAGCCCGGCTGGGCGCACATACTGCCCGGCGCGCGCGGCCTCCTTGACGGTGACGTTGCCCGCCGCGGCCTCCGTGTCCTCCTGGATGACGATCGCGTCGGCACCCCCCGGCACCGGTGCGCCGGTAAAGATGCGGACGGCCTGGCCGGCGCCGACTCGGCCTTCGAAACGCGCGCCGGCTGGAACGCTCCCGATGACCGCCAGCGTGACGGGGACGCGCGCGACGTCGGCAGACCTGACGGCATAGCCGTCCATGGCCGAGACGGCGACGGGCGGCTGGGTGACGCGGGCGACGACGTCCTCGGCCAGCACTCGCCCCAGGCCGCCCGAGAGCGCGACCTGCTCGGCTGGTAGCTGCGCCACGGTCGCCAGGATCCGCGCACGCGCCTCTTCAACTGAGATCACGAATTTGCCTCGTAAATTCCTGATTTACCGCCGGATTTATAGGTTAGCCTAACATCTGAGATGAGCATGCCGCGGTCGACCGCCTTGCACATGTCATAAATGGTAAGCGCTGCGACGCAAACCGCTGTCATTGCCTCCATTTCGACGCCCGTACGGCCGGTGATCCGGCATGTGGCGACGATGTCGACCGCGTGCCGGGCCTCGTCCAGGGTCAGGTCGACGGCGACGGCGGTAAGCGCCACGGGATGGCACAGCGGGATCAGATCGGCGGTGCGCTTGGCGGCCATGATCCCGGCGAGTCGGGCGACGGCGAGCACGTCGCCCTTCTTCACCTGGCCCTCGCGGATCAGGCGCAACGTCTCAGGTCGCATGATCACCGAGCCACGTGCCTCGGCGATCCGCTCCGTCTCGGCCTTGGCGGAGACGTCGACCATGACCGCGCGACCCTCGGCGTCGAAATGGGTGAAGCCGGACGGCATGGGGTCCGCGCTACTGGGCGGCGCGGCGCGCCGCCGGGACATCGGTCGCCAGCAGGGCCCGCGTAGCCGCGGCCACGTCGGGCTGGCGCATCAGCGACTCGCCGACCAGGAAACAGCGCGCGCCGACGGCGGCCATGCGCGCGAGGTCGGCCGGGGTGAACAGGCCGCTCTCGGCGACCAGCAGCCGGTCCTGCGGCACAAGCGGCGCCAGGACTTCTGTCGTCGCCAAGTCGACCGCCAGCGTCTTCAGGTTGCGGTTGTTGACACCGACCATGCCGGCCGGCAGGCAGAGGGCGCGCTCGAGCTCGGGCCGGTCGTGCACCTCGACCAGCGCATCCATGCCGAGCGCGCCGGCGGCGGCGATCAGCGCGCGCGCGAGCGCGTCGTCCACGGCCGCCATGATGACCAGGATGCAGTCGGCGCCGAGCGCGCGCGCCTCGACGACCTGGTAGGGATCGACCATGAAATCCTTGCGGATCACCGGCAGGTCGACGGCGGCGCGCGCCGCCTCGAGATGCGCATCCTCGCCCTGGAAATAGGGCGTGTCGGTGAGGACCGACAGGCAGGTCGCGCCGCCCTGCCGGTAGGCGCGGGCCAGGGTGGGCGGATCGAAATCGGCGCGGATCAGGCCCTTGCTGGGCGAGGCTTTCTTGATCTCGGCGATCAGGCCGTACGCGCCGCGGGCGACCGCGGCACGCAGCGCCCGCTCGAACCCGCGCGTCTTCCCGGCGGCCTCGGGTACCGCCGCCTTGCGCCGGGCGACATGGGCGCGCTTGTCGGCGCAGATGCGGCGCAGCGTATCGCTCATGGCGCCATGCTCAGGCCGCCAGCGGCGCGGGCGCCGGCGCGTTCGAGATCTCGATCAGCCGGTCCAGCGCCGCGGCTGCGCGGCCCCGGTCGATCGACTCCGCTGCCAGCGCGACGCCCTGCTTCAGGTGTGCCGCACGGCCGGCCACCAAAAGCGCGGCTGCGGCGTTGTATAGTACGAAGTCGCGCAACGGGCTGTGCTCGCCGGCGAGCAGCGCGCGAATGCGCACCGCGTTGACCGCGCCGTCGCCGCCCTTGAGATCCTCGGCCGCGGCGCGCTTCAACCCGGCATCCTCGGGCGAAACCTCGAAGGTCTTGATCGCACCGTCCTTGAGCTCGGCCACGAAGGACGGGCCGGTCAGCGTCAGTTCGTCCATTCCGTCGGAGCCGTGGACGACCCAGGCGCGCTCCGAGCCCAGGTTGCCGAGCGTGCGCGCCATCGGCTCGATCCATTGGCGGGCGAACGTGCCGACGAGCTGGCGCTCGACGAAGGCGGGGTTGGTGAGCGGACCCAGGATGTTGAAGACGGTGCGCGTGCCGAGTTCGACCCGCGTGCCGCCGACATGGCGCATGGCGCCGTGATGGCGCGGCGCCATCATGAAGCCGACCCCGGCCTCGCGGATCGCGCGGGCGATCAGGGCGAAATCGCAGTCGATGTTGACGCCCAGCGCGGTTAGCACGTCGGCTGCGCCCGACTTGGACGAGATCGCGCGGTTGCCGTGCTTGGCTACCGGCACGCCGCAGCCGGCGACCACGATCGCGGTGGTGGTCGACACGTTGAACGTGCCGGCGTTGTCGCCGCCGGTGCCGACTACGTCCATGGCGCCTGCCGGTGCCTCGATGCGCACGGCCTTGGCCCGCATGGCGCGCGCCGCGCCGGTGATCTCGTCGACCGTCTCGCCGCGCACCCTGAGCGCCATCAGGAACCCGCCCATCTGCGCCGGCGTCGCGTTGCCCGACATCATGATGTCGAACGCCTCTTCGGCCTGTGTTTCGGTCAACGGCTGGCCGGCGGCGGCGACGCCCAGAAGCTTCTTGAGCTCCGTCATGTCGGGCATGGTGCAGTGCCTGCCGCGGGTTCAGGCGCGGCCGAACTGGCGCGCCAGCGCAAGGAAGTTTCCCAGCAGCTTGTGCCCGTGTTCCGAGGCGATGCTCTCGGGATGGAACTGCACGCCGAAGATCGGCAGCTCCTTATGCGCCAGGCCCATGACCAGCCCGTCGGCCGTCTCGGCGGTAACCTCGAGCACGTCCGGCATGGTGGCGCGTTCGACAACCAGCGAGTGATAGCGCGTCGCCTCGAACGGAACGGGGAGGTCGGCGAAGATGTCCGAGCCGTGGTGGCGGATCTTGCTGAGCTTGCCGTGCATCGGCACCGGCCCGCGCACAACGCGCCCGCCGAAGGCTTGGCCGATCGCCTGATGGCCGAGGCACACGCCAAGCAGCGGCATGCGCTCGGCAGCGGCCTTTCCGACGACCTCCAGGCAGATGCCGGCGCGGTCGGGATCGCACGGCCCGGGCGAGATCACGATGCCCTGCGGACGCATCGCCATGGCCAGATCGGCGGTCAGCGCGTCGTTGCGGCGCACGACCGTCTCGGCCCCAAGCTCGCCCAGGAAATGGACGAGGTTGTAGGTGAAGCTGTCGTAGTTGTCGATCAGCAGGAACATTGCGCGGCCGTTTGTCTGGCTCCCTGAACGGTTTATAGCAGGGCCGCTCCCGCCATCAAAGCTTGCCGAGGCAATGCCCGCGCCTGCCGCCGCCTAGAGCGGGTCGAGCGCTTCCCGCACACCGCGCCGGATCGTCCGTACCGCGCCATCCGCCGCCGGCGCGAACGCATCGACGTCCGCGCCGCGCGCAAGAGTGATCCTCTGGAAACCGTGCGGCTTATGGCCCTCGCTCGCGAGCGCCTGGTTGGCGGCATCGCGAGGGACGACGGTGATTGTCGTATCCCAGGCATCGAAAAAGTTGGCCGACTGCGGGGAACCGACCACGGCGATGATCGCCGCGCCACCGGCCGCGACACCGACCGCCGGCGTGCGCCACGGTGGCCGTCCTCCGCTGCGCGCGCCATTCCCCGGTGCGGCGGCGCAAGCGACGGCGTTCGGAGCCCTAAATTCGACTGGCTGCAAAAGCGGGCTTTGATATGATGCGACTCAATCTCAGCCTGTCGCTGACGAAGCGTCGCGGCGTCGGGCAGGGAACGCGCCGGCGGAAAACGACCGGTAGCGCAAGCCATGGTCTAGGAATCGTTGCGTCGATCGCGGCATGGCCGAACGGGTCCGCGAGTGTGCTTGCGGAAGCCATGCCTGTTGTCTGGGGACGAAGAGGATTGCCAAGGCCGTGGCTCGCGTATTGGTCGTCGACGACGATCGTCTCGTCCGCATGACTCTCAAGCTCGCGCTGCAGCGGGCCAGGCACGAGGTCGTCGAGGCGCAGGACGGGCTCGAGGCCATCGAAGCGCTCGACCGTGCCAAGGTCGACGCGGTGGTGACCGACATCATCATGCCCGAGGTCGACGGCATCGGCCTCATCCTGGCGCTCCGCAAGCGGGCGCCTGGCTTGAAGGTCATTGCCATTTCCGGCGGCGGCCGCACCCAGAACATGGATTTCCTGCGCATGGCGAAGGCGCTTGGCGCCCATTTCGCCCTGGCCAAGCCGTTCACCGCGGAGGATATCCAGCAAGCCGTCGATGCGGTGCTGACGGCGGACGTCGCCGCCGGCGAGAACTAGAAAACTGCCGACGCTCCAACCAGGGGGAATGAAATGACGAACGGAAACGAACCGGGTATCGCTGCCTGGCTCAGGTCGCATGCCGGCATCGCCCTGCCGCCGGACCGACTGCCCGGCTACGCGCAGGCGACCGGGGCGGCCTGCGCCGGCGTGGCGGCGGGCACGGCCAAGCTCGAGATGGAAGACGAACCGGCGTCCTATGTCGCGGCGCTCGTACGCCTTGCCGAGGCGAAGCCATGAGCGCTGTGGGCGAACTCGCCGGCATGACGCTGACGGCGCTCGCCAAGGCGATTGCGCGTGGCAAGGTTTCCTCGGTGGAGGCGACCGCGGCGAGCCTGAAGGGGCTGGACTCGGTCGGATGCCGGCTCAACGCCGTGGCGGGAGTCGATCCCGAGCAGGCGATCAAGGACGCGCGGCGCGCCGATCGCGAACGGGCCCGGGGGCGCCGGCGCAGTCCCCTGCACGGCGTGCCGCTGGCGCACAAGGACATGTACTACCGCAAGGGGCGCCTCAGCGAATGCGGCTCGATCATCCGCAAGGGCTACGTGCCGAGCGTGACGGCAACCGTGCTGCGCCGGCTCGATGCCGCCGGCGCGCTCGATATCGCCCGGCTCAACATGGTGGAATTCGCGCTCGGCCCGACCGGGCACAACCCGCATACGGGCCATGTGCGCAACCCGTGGAATACGGCGCATGTCACCGGCGGCTCGTCGAGCGGCCCGGCGGCTTCGGTGGCGGCGCGACTGGTCTACGGCACGCTCGGCTCGGACACCGGCGGGTCGATCCGCCTCCCGGCCGCGTGCTGCGGGCTGGTCGGGATCAAGCCGACCTACGGCCTGGTCAGCCGGTTCGGCGCGATGCCGCTCTCGTTCAGCCAGGATCACGTCGGACCGCTCACGCGCACGGTCGAGGACGCCGCGCTGATGCTGCAGGCGATCGCCGGCCCGGATCCTGACGACCCGACGACGGTGGCGCGCCGCGTGCCAGATTTCCGCGCCGAGCTCGACAAGGGCGTGAAGGGCCGCACGATCGCCATTGCCGACGGGTGGTTCCGCGACGGCATGAGCGAAGAGGTCGCGCACCTGCTGGATGCGGCCGCGGAGGTCTATCGCCGGCTCGGTGCGCGAATCCAGCGCGTCCAGGTACCGTCGCTCGATCAAGTCAACGACATGGGCATGCTGATCACTGCCGTCGAGGCGGCGAGCTATCACGGCGCCTGGATGCGCGAGCGGCCGCAGGACTACAGCGACGCCGTGCGGACCCGGATCCAGCAGGGCATGCTCTACCCCGGCGTGCGCTACGTCGAGGCGCTCAGGCTGCGCGCGCGCGTGCTGGACTGGTTCCTTGCGGAGGTGATGGGACGTGCCGACGCCATGCTGGCGCCGGTGCTGTCCGCGCCCGTGCCGACGATCGCGGCGACCGATGCGGACGGCGATCCGAGCGCGCTTGGCGTCGTGGTGCGTGTCGCCCGCAACACGCGGCCGATCAACTATCTCGGCCTGCCGGCGGTATCCGTGCCCTGCGGACAGACGCGCAACGGCCTGCCGGCGGGATTCCAGCTGGTCGGGCGGCCCTTCGCGGAGGCGCGGGTAATCCGCTGGGCGCGCGCCTACGAGCGCGAGACGGGCTGCACCGACCGGGCGCCGCCTATTTCATCATCGCCTTGATCTGCTGGACGCGCTGCTGGCAGCGCTCTTCCTGGCCGCGGCGGTAATTCTGCTCCGCCTTGGTGACCTCGCGCGATACCGCGGCCTTGAGCTCGGGATTGGATAGGCGCGTCCAATCCTCCTTGATCTGGCGGAGGTCGAGCAGGCAAGGCGAGTTCCACGATTCCACCGCACCGGCGCTGCCGGCGCCGGCAGTCGCCGCCATGGCAACCGCCAGCAGGAGCAGTCGGATCATGGCGCGACCGCGGCCGGCGGCGCCGGATGCAGCCACAGAACGGCCGATCCGTTCCACAGCGGCTGCGGCGGCGGATAGTTCCACCAGCGCCGCGGCGGGCCGTAGTAGAACGCGGTGCGCGGCCAGGGATCGTAATACCATGCTGGATAGCCCCAATGTCCGTAACGGTAGCCGTATGGATGGCCGTAGTACCCGCCGACCCCGATCTGCACCGACTCGCTGGCCGGCCGAGCCGGCGGAACGGCGTCGCCTCTGTCCTTCGCAGGCAACGGCGCACCGGCCAGCGCAGGCGCGGCGATCAGCGCGACGGCAAGGATAAGGGCCAGGCGCTTCGGCATCGGCGAAACTCTACCGCGGACCCCGGGCCCGGGCAACGCGGGGCGCGGCGGCATCGCGCTTCCCGCCGACCCCGGCGCAACATTCCATTACGCGCGCCGCGGCTTTTCTGGTAGCAACAGCCCGAACGGCTTCGACGGAGTCGCGGCGTGGACATGGCGGCAATTCTGGTCGAACTGGGACTGCTCGAAGGGGTGCCGCCGGCGACCCTCGCTGCGATCGCGCGGGTCGCGCGCGTCTCGCGGCAGCCGGCGGGCGCGTTGATCCACAAGATGGGGGACAGCGCTTCCGATCTGTTCGTCCTGCTCGAGGGCGGCGTGGTCCTGACGGTCGGAGACGAGCCGGACGCGCGCGAGGTGGCGCGCGCCGAACGCCGCGGCTTCGTGTTCGGTTGGGAGGCCCTGGTCGAGGGCAAGCCCGAGCGGACGAGCAATGCGAGGATCCTCGCGGGCGCCGCACTCCTGGCCGTCGACGGCGCCGTGGTGCGCGAAGCGCTCAAGATGAGCGGCGAGAACGGCATCCGCGTGCTCGACCGGTTGTCCGCCGCCAGCTCGAGCTACCTCATGCAGGTGAACCGGCTGCTGGCGCGCGAGGTGGCGCGCCGGCGCGGCGACGATGCCGGCGAGGCGGGGATCGATCGTGCGCGGCTGGGCGAGATCATCGTGTCGTTCCTGCGCACGTTCATCAACATCCAGCCGGACCAGGTGGACAGCCGTATCGTCGACTCGCTGAAGCTCCTGGCCGGGTTCTTCCGCGCCCGCGCGGCTTCGCTGGTCAGCGCGCGCAATACCGCCGGGGACGGGGACGGGCAGGATGCCGATGGCGCACGCCGGCTGTTCGGCTGGGACGGAGTGCGCGGCGCGAGCCTGGATGCCCTGCCCTTGCCCGACCTGGCGCCGTTGGGGTGGGCGCAGCTGCGCGCCGGCGGCACCATCGTTGCCGCGGACCCGGACGGCGGCAAGGTGCTGCGCGTGCCGGCGGCGCAGCGCGGCGAGATCGTCGGCTTCCTGGAGCTGGCCGGCGTCGACGAAGCGGCGGTGGCCGATCCCGACACCGCGCGCCTCTTGTCCCTGGTGGGCGAGGCGTTCCTGACCGCGCTCGTCCACAAGGAAGTCGAACGGGCGCTGCGGGCCCTGGCGCAGTACGATTCGTTGACCGGCCTCGCCAATCGCGCCCTGCTGCTTGACCGTATGGCGGGCGCCTTGGCGCGCGCGCGCCGCGCCAAGACCAGCGTCGCGCTGCTGTTCATCGATCTCGACCGGTTCAAGGCGGTCAACGACACCCATGGTCACGAAGCCGGCGATGCCGTCTTGAAGGAAGTGGCCAACCGGCTGCGCACCTCGGTGCGCGAGACCGACACCGTGGCGCGGCTCGGCGGCGACGAATTCGTCGTGCTCCTGGAGGGCCTCAAGGCGCGCCAGGACGCCGAACCTACGGCCGAGCGGTTCCTGCAGTCGATGCGTCGGGCCATCGATGCCGACGGTCATCGCGTGAGCATTTCCGCCAGCATCGGCATCGCGCTCTATCCGGATGCGGCGGAAGACCGCGAGAGCCTGATACGCCAAGCCGATGCCGCCATGTACGCGGCCAAGCACGACGGCGGCCATGCGTTCCGTCACATCGCGGTGGGACGGGTGGCCTGACGCCGAAGTTGATCCAGCTCAAGGCCGCATGCCGCCGAGCTGGACATCGGTCGGTCGTTGACATCGCCGACCGGCAGGCAGTCGGCCCTTCAGCTTTTATTAACCCTATTCCGGCTATCCCTACCTATCGCGGTTCGGGATCGCGGTGCGGCCTTGGGGGCGGCGCACCTCTCCAGATCCGAGGTGACAGGTATGGGCGCCGCATCGGGGCAGAGTCCAAGAACGCTGATTTTGACCGGAACCGCGCTGCTGATCGCCGCAATCTGCGGCGCGGCGGCGTACGAGGCCTATTCCGGTTACCGCGCCGCCATCGCTCGCGCCGTGCGCGACGCGGACAATGCGCGGAACATGCTGGTCGAGCATGCCGCACGCAGCTTCGAATCCGTGTCGCGCGCGCTCAATGCAGCAATCGACATGCGCAAGGAAGCAGAAGCCGGGCTGATACCGAGATCGGCTGTCCATGACATGCTCAAGGCGATCCACGGCGGATCGCCCGTGCTGCAGGGCCTGAGCTGGACCAACGAGGTGGGCGAGCGGATCTACTCCTCGCGCTTTCGCGATCCGCCGCCGCTCAACTCGGCCCACCAGGATCACTTCCGGGTCCACGCCGCCTCGCCCGATACGGGCCTCTACATCGCTGCACCGGTGCGCTCACTGCTGGACTATTCGCGGATCATCCTGGTCTCGCGGCGCGCCAGCGACGCCAGTGGACGGTTCGTCGGCGTCGTCAACGGCATCGTCCTGCACGAGTATTTCACCAATTTCTATCAATCGCTCGAGCTGGGGGCCGACCGCAGCATCCTCCTGATGCGGCGCGACGGTACGGTGCTGGTACGCGATCCGGAGCTGCCGGCGGACGGGCAGGCATCGACGGCCTATACGACCTGGCTTCGCGAGCGTCTATCCGACGCGCCCACGGGTGCGTATCGCGCGGTCAGCCCACTCGACGGCCTGGACCGCCTCGTCAGCTACGGCGCGGTGCCGGGGCTGCCGCTGGTGGTCGCCACGAGCATCAGCGTGCGCGACGCGCTGGCCGGCTTCCGTCAGCGCCTCGCGGGTTCCCTGTTCCGGACGGCGTTGACCGTCGCCGCCGTGATGGCCGCGGCTGCCGTCCTTCTGATGCTGCTGCGGCGAAAAGAGGAGGCGTTCCGGGCCAAGGCCTCGCTGGCAGCCATCGTCGAGTCGACCGACGACGCGATCGTCACCAAGCGGTTCGATGGCACGATCACGAGCTGGAATGCCGCAGCCGAGCGCATGTTCGGGTACCGCGCCGAGGAGGTGCTCGGCCGGCGTGTCGACGCAATCGTGCCGCCGGATCGCGCCGACGAGGAAGCCGGGTTGACCGATCTCGTCAGGCGTGGAGAGGTTCTGGCGAACTGCGAGACGGTCCGGCTGCGCAGGGACGGCACGCGCGTCGATGTCTCGATTACCGTGTCGCCGGTGCGCGATGCCGGCGGGGCGATCATCGGCGCGTCGACGATCGCCCGCGACGTCACCGAGCGCAAGCGTGCCGAAGCGAAGTTCCGGAGCGTACTGGAGCTGGCGCCCGACGCCATGGTCATCGCCAACGAGCAGGGCCGGATCGTACTCGTCAACGCGCAGACCGAGCGGCTTTTCGGCTACCGGCGCGACGAGCTGCTGGGCCAGCCGGTCGAGAGCCTGATGCCCGAGCGGTTCCGCGCCCGTCACCCGGAGCATCGGGCGCAGTACTCCGGAACGCCCCAAGTGCGCAAGATGGGCAACGCAACGGAGCTCTTTGGCCTGAAGAAGGACGGCACGGAGTTCCCGATCGAGATCAGCCTGAGCCCGATGCAGGCGCCCGAGGGATTGCTCGTGTTCAGCGCCATCCGCGACGTCACCGAGCGCCGGCAACGCGAAGCGGAAATCGAGGCGCAGCGCGCCATGCTGGCCGAGAAGACGGCCCTGCTCGAGTCGGTCTTCACCAGCATCAAGCAGGGCGTCGTCGTTTTCGATCCCGACCTCAAGGTTGTGGCCTGGAACGAGCATATCGGCAAATTCTTCAATACCGCGATCGCACCGTTGCGCTATGGCATGGGCCTGGAGGAGCGATTGCGCACCCTCGCCGCCAACGGCGAATACGCGGGCGAGGATCCCGAGCAGGCCGTGCGCGATCGCGTGGCGATCGTGCGCGAGGGGCGACATCGGCGGTACGAGCGCCGTTGCCCGAACGGCATCGACATGGAAGTCGAATGGGTGCCGATGCCCAACGGCTACATGGCGGTCACGCATCTGGACATCACCGAGCGCAAGCAGCGCGAGCGCGAAATCGAAGCGCAAGCCATGCTGCTGGCGGAAAAGACCGCGCTGCTCGAGTCGGTCTTCAAGACCATGCGGCAGGGCGTCTCGGTCTACGACACGGAGCTCCGGCTGGTCGCCTGGAACGAGCATCTCGCCGCCATGGACTATGCCGGTGGCGTGCATCTGCATCGCGGGGCCCGGCTCGAGGATCGCCTGCGATACTTCGCCGAGCGCGGGGACTTCGGGGACGGCGGGGCTGCCGATGCGGCCGTCGACGAGCTGATCGCTGCCGCGCGCGCGCGCCAGCCGCGCCGCTACGAGCGGCGCAGGCGCAACGGCGCGATCGTCGAGGTGCAATGGACGCCGATGCCTAACGGGTTCCTGACGATCATCCATACGGACGTCACCGAACAGAAGCGGGCCGAAGCGGCGCTGCGCGAAGGCGAGAAGCGCTTCCGCGATTTCGCCCTGTCCTCGGCGGACTGGTACTGGGAGCAGGACGAGAACCTGCGCTTCACCGCCATCTCGTCGGCGAAAGGGCAGCATGCGTCGATCACGCCGGAAGGGAATTACGGCAAGACACGGCGCGAGACCACAAAGCTGGGCGTCACCGAAGACGAATGGCGGATTCACGACGAGACCCTGGCCGCGCGCAAACCGCTGCACGACTTCCGCTACCAGCAGATCGGACCCGACGGCCGGCTGCGGCACCTGTCGGTCAGCGGCGTGCCGGTGTTCGACGAAACGGGCCGCTTCCGCGGCTACCGCGGCACCGGCCGCGACATGACGAAGGAGATAGAGGCCGCGGCGATGCTGCGCGCGGTAGTCGATGCCATACCGGCGATGATCAACGCCAAGGACCTGGACTCCCGCTACGTGCTGATGAACTCGTACCAGGCCGAGCTTTACGGAACCACGCCGCCGGAAGCCGTCGGCAAGACAGCGGCCGAACTCTTGGGCGCACGCTACGGCAGCTACACGCGCGAACTGGACCGGCGCGTCATCGAGTCCGGCGAAGCGGCGGGGCTGTTCGAGGAGCAGTATGCTGGCGTCGACGGCGTCCGGCGCAACTGGATCACGGCCAAGCAGCCGCTGCGCGATGCGCGCGGCCAGGTCGAGTACGTGATCACCGTTGCCATGGACATTACCAGGCTCAAGGAGACCGAGGCCCGGCTGCGCGCCGCCGAGGCCGACCTGCGCGCCAGCGAGGCGCGCGCGGCCAAGGCGCATGCGCACCTGCGCGACGCGATCGAGAGCATGTCCGACGGGTTCATCCTGTGGGACGAGCAAGACCGCCTGGTCCTGTGCAATGAAGCGGCGAGCGACGGCGATCCGGACATGGCGCGGCGCCTCGTTCCTGGCGTCACGTTCCGCGAGGTCATGGAACAGCGCGTGCGGGCGGGGCTGGTCGAGTCCGCCAAGGGGCGCGAGGAGGAATACATCCGGCAGCGGGTCGCGCTGCACCGGGCGCCGCCGACGCGGCCGCACCTGCACCGGCTCGCCAACGGCCGCTGGATCTCGCTGCGCGAGCGGCCGACGCAGGAAGGCGGCGTGGTCGCGATCCGCACCGATATCACCCAGTTGAAGCAGCGTGAGGCCGAACTGGCCGCCGCGCGCGAGGCGGCGGAGCAGGCGAACCGCGCCAAATCCGACTTCCTGTCGCGCATGAGCCACGAACTGCGCACGCCGCTCAACGCCGTGATCGGCTTCGCGCAGATGCTCGAGCTGGACCGCTCGCAGACCCTGACGGAGCGGCAGAAGGAGTACTGCGCCCACATCGAGCGTGGCGGGCGCCATCTGCTCGGCCTCGTCAACGACATCCTCGATCTCTCGCGCGTGGAATCGGGCAACCTCAAGCTCTCGATCGAGCGGGTCTCGGTCGGCGACGCCCTGGAAGGGGTGCGCGACACCATGGCGCCGCTTGCCGCCAAGGCGGGCGTCGCGCTCGAGATCGCCGATGCCGCGCATGTCCCGGACATCCGCGCGGACGATCTGCGATTGCGCCAGATCCTGATCAACCTGGTTTCGAACGCCATCAAGTACAATCGTCCGGGCGGCTCGGTCTTCCTGTCGGCCATGGGCACGCCTGGCGGACGCGTGCGCTTCATCGTGCTCGATACCGGGATCGGCATCCCGCCCGAGCAGCAGAAGGACATCTTCGTCCCCTTCAATCGCGCGGGCGCCGAATACACCGCGATCGAAGGGACCGGCATCGGCCTGGCGATCGCCAAGCGCCTGATCGAGGCGATGGGCGGCACGATCGGCTTCTCGAGCGTTCCCGACCAAGGCAGCACGTTCTGGATCGAACTGCCGATCGAGACGGCCGAGAGCGCGTCTCGGACGGCGCAAGGCGCGTCTGCGGGGGCATTGCCCGAGTCGCGGGCGACGGCGGGCGGCTATTCGTTGCTCTATGTCGAAGACAACCCGGTCAACCTGCGTCTCATGGAGCACCTGATCTCGACGCTGCCCGATGTAGTCATGCTGTCCGCGGCGACGCCGCGGCTGGGCCTGGACCTGGCGGTCGCGCACCGACCGAGCGTCATTGTGCTCGACCTCAACATGCCGGAGATGAGCGGACTGGACATGCTCGCCCGGCTCAAGTCGAAACCGGAGACGCGCGACATTCCGGTCCTGGCGCTGACTGCGGCCGCCATGCCAGTCGACATCGCCCGCGGTCTTGCCGCCGGCTTTTTCCGCTACGTGACCAAGCCGCTCGACGTGAAGGCGTTTCTCGCCGCGGTCGATGAAGCGCTCGCTAGCGGCGATAAGAACCTTCCCGAGACGGCCTAGCGGCGGGCTGCGTCGCATGCAGCAGGGCGAAGCGGCGGCTCCGCGCTGTGTAAGCGCTTGCATGCACGCGGGAATTCCAGCTTGATTTCGGTCAGCTGCCTTGGCGTGGGTTTTGCCGTGCATTCGCGCGAAAACTCGCGTAACGAGGCGCCCCTCGAACGCACTCGATGCGATGCCGGAGGGGTCGCGTGATGCCGAGTACCGGCCTGCCGAGTCCTGCGCGAGCAATTGGCGCAGTCGCGTCGCTCATTGTCGGCGCCGTGCTCGCCTGGCTCACCTACGGTGCCTACGACAGCTACCAGCGCGCGCTCGCGCGTGCCGATCGCGAGGCGCAGAACGTGCGCATCCTGCTTGTCGAGAGCACGGCGCGCACCTTCGAGGTTGTGTCGCGCGCGCTTGCGGCGACGGTGGAACTGCGCCGCGAAACGGAATCGGAGCCGCTCAAGAGCAACGCGTCCGCTCACGACGTACTGCGCGGCATCGTCGGCGGTTCTCCGGTCGTACGTCGCCTGGGCTGGACCGATGCACGTGGAAATCGGCTGTATTCGTCGGAGTTTCGCCATCCGGCCGCGCTCAACATCGCCGACCAGGAGCAGTTCGTCGTCCACGCGAACCGTTCCGTCGACGGTATGCACATCGCATCGCCGATCCGCTCGGTCGTGGATGGAAGCTGGATTATCACCGTTTCACGCCGCTATGACGATGCGCAAGGCCGTTTCGCAGGCATCGTCAACGCGATCGTCGCGCTGGAGTACTTCACGAATTATTATCACTCGTTGGATATCGGCGGCGACGGAAGGGTGACGTTGCTGCGCCGGGACGGCACGATCCTGGCGCGCAATCCGGACATTCCATCGCTTGCTGGCCGGACGTTCGCCGACGGCAGACTGTTTCGCGAGCATCTCCCACGCGCCGCGTCCGGAACCTACCACGGCAACAGCGCGTTCGACGGGTCCGACCGGATCATCAGCTATGGCGCCGTGCCCGGGCATCCGTTGGTCGTCACCGCGACGATTTCGCGAGGCGACACCCTGGCCGGCTTTCGCCGGCAGCTCTCGGTGACGGTGCCCGTGGCGGCGCTGGTGGTCGCCGCGACGGGGCTCGGCGCCTGGCTGCTGCTCGTGTTGGTCAGGCGGCGCGAGCAACTCGCCAAAGCTGCGGCGGAGAAGTCGTCCCTGCTCGAATCGGTGTTCGCCAGCATCGACCAGGCAGTCGCCGTGTTCGACCGCGATCGCCGGCTGGTGGCCTGGAACGCCAAGCTGGCGTCGTTCTTCAGCCTCCCGAGCGGAATGATCGCGAAGGGAGCGCCGCTGGACGACTTGCTGCGTGCCATCCGCGATAGCGGCGAGTATGACGGAGAAGATCCGGCACGGGCAGTGACGGACCGGCTGGAATACGCGGCATCGGGCGAGCACAGGCGCTACGAGCGCCGGCGTCGCGACGGAACCGTGATCGCCGTGCAATGGTCGCCGATGCCGAACGGGTACCTTGCCATAACGCATACCGACATCACAGAGCGGAAGCGCCGCGAAGCCCAGCTGGCGGCCGCCACCGAGGCGGCGGACAAGGCGAACCGGGCGAAGTCCGAATTCCTGTCGCGCATGAGCCACGAGCTGCGCACGCCCTTGAACGCGATCATCGGCTTCGCGCAAATGCTGGAGTTGAACCGTCCCGTGAACCTGACCGGGTCGCAATTGGAGTATAGCCGTCACATCAACGACTCCGGACACCACCTGCTGGCTCTCGTCAACGAGGTGCTCGATCTCGCGCGGATCGAGAGCGGGGAGATGAAACTGTCGATCGAGCGCGTCGCGGTGGCGGACGTGTTCGCCAGCCTGCGCAATACGATGTCGGCGCTGGCGCAGAAGTCGGGCATCGCGCTCGACGTGCGGAACGCAGATGCGGTTCCGGACGTGCGGGCAGACGACCTGCGGCTGCGCCAGATCCTGATCAATCTCGTCTCCAATGCGGTCAAGTACAACCGCCCCGGGGGATCGGTCGTGGTGGCGGCCGCCCAGATGCCGAACGGACGCGTTCGCCTGCTCGTGCGCGACACGGGCATTGGCATCGCCAAGGAGCGCGAGGCCGAGCTGTTCCAGCCGTTCAAGCGGCTGGGTGCCGAATACACCGCAATCGAAGGCGCTGGCATCGGGCTGTCGATATGCAAGCGCCTGGCCGAGGCGATGGACGGCGAACTCGGCTACGAGACGAAGTTCGGAGAGGGCAGCAGCTTCTGGGTCGACATCCCCATGGAGACCGCCGCATCGAGCGGCGGGCGGCCTGCGGCCAAGCCGAGACATACGGCGGCGGCGCGCGCGTTGGCCGGCGGCTACTCGCTGCTGTACTTCGAGGACAACCCGACCAACCTGCGCCTCATGGAGCACCTGATATCGACGATTCCCGAGGTGGTCATGCTGTCGGCGAGCAGGCCGAGCCTTGGGCTGGACCTCGCCGTGGCGCACCGCCCGGACGTGATCGTGCTCGACCTCAACCTGCCGGAGATGAACGGCTACGAGGTCCTGGCGCGTCTCAAGGCGATGCCGGAGACCTGCCACATCCCGGTGATCGCGCTGACCGCCGCGGCCATGCCGCTAGATATCAAGCGCGGCCAGGCAGCCGGCTTCTTCCGCTACCTGACCAAGCCGATCGACGTGAAGGGGTTCCTCGCCGCGATCGACGCGGCGCTGTCGAGCGCCGACAAGCTGCGCGCCAACGGGAGCTAGCGCGCGGGTCGATCCGTGCACGCCTCCCATAGAGCCGGCGGCTGGATCAGCGGCAGCCTAGGCCAAGAGCCCAGCCCGCGCCGACAGGAACTCGTCGAACGCGCCGGCCAGGCGGTCGAAGTCCCGCTCGGTCATCGGCAGCGACAGGTTGATCATGCCGCGGCGCGCGACGTGGATGCCGCGCGCCAGCATGTCGAAATGGAAGACGTCGCGCAGCGGCCCGGGAATCTTCGCGATGTCGGCCGGGGCCCGCGGCAGCCGGTCGATCCCGGGATGGAAGTTCATCATCGAGCCGCAGCCCGAGACCACGGCCCTGGCGCCGCGGCGCCGGATGAGCTCGTTCAGCCGCTCGCGCAGGGCGTCGCCCGACCGGTTGAGCGCCACGGCCGCCTCGGGCGTGTAGACGCGGGTGAGGCCGGCGGCACCGGCGGCCATGGTCAGCACGTTGTTGTTGAACGTGCCGGCATGGGCCACGGCGTCCGGCCGGCGCGGGTCGAAGCGCTCCATGATGTCGGCCCTGCCACCGAACGCGCCGGTCGGCAAGCCGCCGCCCAGGTACTTGCCGAAGCTGGTGAGATCGGGCCGGATGCCGCGCAGCTGCTGCAAGCCCCCGGGCGACAGGCGCGAGGTCATGACCTCGTCGAAGATCAGCACGATCCCGTGCCGGTCGCAGGCTTGGCGCAGCGCCGCCAGGAACTCGGGCGCGGCCTGGATGCAGCCGCCGCCCCCGAGCATCGGCTCGATGATGATCGCCGCGAGGTCCTTGGCGTGTGCCGCGATGAGCGCCTCGGTCGCGGCGAGGTCATTGTAGGGGGCAAGGACGACGGGGAAGGGCACGTTGATCGTGCCGCCCGGCGGGGCGGTGAACGGGAAGCTCAGTACGCTGCCGTGGTAGCCGCCGGCAAAGGCCAGGATCTTGTCGCGCCTGGTGAACAGCCGCGCGGCGGATATCGCCAGCAGATTGGCTTCCGTGCCCGAATTGCAGAAGCGCATCAGATCGACCGACGCGAAGCGGCTCTTGACGGCGGCGGCCAGCACGGCCTCGTGCGGGGTATGCCCGCCCAGCGCGATGCCGTCGTCGAGCGCCCGGCGGATGGCGTCGGTGATGACCGGGTGCGAGTGGCCGTAGAGGCCCGCCGTGTACTCGCCCAGGAAATCGACATATTCGTGCCCGTCTACATCCCAGAGCCTGGCTCCCGCGCCGCGCACGAAGCAGAGCGGATAGGGGGCGAAGAACAGCACGGTCCGGGTGTTGCCCCCGGGCATGCTTTCGGCCGCGGCGTGATGGCGCTGGAGGCTCTTGGGATTGGCTTCGGTGTAGAGCGCTGCCGCCTCGGCGGCGGCACTGGCCAGGTCGATGTTCGGGCGGACTGCAACCGTTGTCACAGGATCACCTTTGAACTCATTGTTACAAAAGAAAATTGGGAGCCAAGTTGCCTTGGCTCCCAAGTGCGTCTAGGAGGCTGCTTCGAAAGGTCGGACAATCGCGGGTGATTGTCCGGAGAGCCAATGGGATGGACCGACTTACGCCTTGGCTGAGGATAGGCCGGGCCGCCCCACCGGTTCTCACATCGACAGGAAACCCCATCGATGGACCAAGGATGGCATGGGCCCCCCCGGCTGGCAGTGACGGCCGTCACAGCCCGCGGCCCACGGCAAGCCGGTCAGTCGCCACGGAACTGCTCGACCATGTCGCGCAGCCGGTCGATGTCCTTGATCACCAGGCTGGTGCCTTCCTTGATCACGAGCTGCTTCTTCGACAGGTCGCTCAGCACGCGGGCGACCGTCTCGCGCGTGGTGCTCACGCGCGCGGCGATATCGCCGTGAATGGGAACCGGCCGGATCACCGCGGTCCTGCCGATGTCCTTGGCGTTCGGCTTGGACAGGCGCAGCAGCTCGGCATAGACGCGGTTGTTGGCGCCAAGCGTGCTGAGGTCGAGGATGCGGTCGGTTGACTGGCGGATCACCTTGGCGAGGCGGCGCATCAGGATCAGCGCCATCTTCGGGTGCTCGAGCAGCGCCCGCTCCAGCACCGGCGGCGATATGGCGGCGACGACGGTGTTGGTGAGCGCCACGACCGAAGCCGAGCGCGGCCGGCTGTCGAGGCAGGCCAGCTCGCCGAAGTAGCCGCCGGCGTCGATGTCGTCGAAGCTGACCTCGCGTCCGGAAGCCGAGTAGATCACGACGCGCACGGTGCCGCGCACGACGCAGAACATGTCGCGACTGTCGGATTGACGGTCGATGATCTGCTCGCCGGCGATGTAGCGTCGGAACACGGCCTGCTGCTCGAGCGCCGCGCGCTGCTCCGGCTTCATGTCCGCGAACAGCGGAATCCCGTTCAGGCTGCGTTCCGCCGCGTCCGACATCGACCTAGCCTCCGGCCCCCTGCTTTCGCGGGACTTTATAACGCCAGCCGGGCGATTGGCGAGCCGGATTCCAGGGTGTTAAGGTCGCGAGCGCGAAGGGTCTTGGAGGACGGATGTTCGAGGGATTTCGGCATCGGCGCGTCCCGGTCGCCGAAGGCGAGATCAACCTGGTCGTCGCTGGCTCCGGACCGCCGCTTCTGCTGCTGCACGGCTATCCGCAGACGCATGTCATGTGGCACAAGGTGGCGCCGGTCCTGGCCCGGACCTTCACGGTCGTCTGCGCCGATCTGCGCGGCTATGGCGACAGCTTCAAGCCGCCCGGGGGGCCGGACCACGCCGGATATTCCAAGCGCGCCATGGCCAAGGACCAGATCGAGGCCATGGAGGCGCTTGGCTTCCGGCGCTTCGGCCTCGCCGGTCACGACCGCGGCGGGCGGGTGGCGCATCGGCTGGCGCTCGATCACGGCGAGCGGGTCGCGAAGCTTGCCGTTCTCGACATCAGCCCGACGCATGCGATGTATGCGGGCACCGACAAGGAGTTCGCCACGGCCTACTACCATTGGTTCTTCCTGATCCAGAAGGCGCCCCTGCCGGAGAAGCTGATCGGCGCCGACCCGGCCTGGTGGATCAACACCAAGCTCGGCCATTGGGGCCGGGACGATGCCGCCGTCACGCCCGAGGCGCGCGCCGAGTACATCCGCTGCTTTTCCGATCCCGCCGCGATCCACGGCAGCTGCGAGGACTATCGCGCCGCGGCGACCATCGACCTGGCGCACGACGCGGCCGATCTCGGGCGCAAGCTCGCCATGCCGCTGCTGGCACTCTGGGGCGCGAAGGGCTTCGTCGGCCGGCGCTACGACGTGCTGGCGGAATGGCGCCGGCGGGCCGATGACGTGCGCGGCCGGGCGGTCGACTCGGGGCATTTCCTGCCCGAGGAAGCGCCGGGCGAGACCGCCGATGCGCTGCTGGCGTTCTTCCAGCAATGACGGCGCAAACGGCCGCATTGCGACAGGGCCGCGCTTGGTGATAGTTGCTGCGCCATGACGGAACTGCCGTCCAACACCGTGCCGCCCGCGCCGGAGGAGGCGCCGCCCGGCAAGATCGGCCCCTTGGGCCGGCTGCGCGCCTATTTCCTGGCCGGCGTGCTGGTCACGGCGCCGATCGGCATCACCTCCTACCTCGCCTGGCTGTTCCTCGTCTTCGTCGACGACAAGATCAAGCCGCTCATCCCGGCGATCTACAATCCCGAGACCTACCTGCCGTTCAGCATCCCCGGCCTCGGGCTGATCGCGCTGCTGATCGGGCTGACGATGATCGGCATGCTGACCGCGGGCTTCCTGGGCCGGGCGATGATCCGGCTGGGCGAGCGCATCGTCGCGCGCATGCCGATCGTGCGCGGCATCTATTCGGCCAGCAAGCAGGTGATCGAGACGGTCGTCGGGCAGAACGCGACCAGCTTCCGCGAGGTCGTCCTGGTCGAGTTCCCGCGGCGCGGATGCTGGGCCATCGGCTTCATCACCGGGGTGACCAAGGGCGAGATCCAGCGCCTGACCGAGGACGAGGTGGTGAACGTCTTCGTGCCGACGACGCCGAATCCGACCTCGGGCTACCTGGTGTTCGTGCCGCGGCAGGACATCGTGCCGCTGTCGATGTCGGTGGAGGACGGCATCAAGCTGGTCGTCTCCGGCGGCATCGTCACGCCGCCCGACACGGCCGCCGCGGGGCAGGCCGGCGCGCGCCACCTGGCGGAGCGGATCGAGGACTGATGCGCCCGCGTGTGTCGCGCGTCACAGCGCTGCGGGCGGATCGCTGCTATTTTGGTATTGTCGAAGGACCGCCGAAGAGCCGGCAACCGAAATCGAGGAACGCGGGGCCTCGCATCTCTAGGAAACGGGACATGCTTCGCATGCTCTTGGCGGGCATCGCGCTCGCCGTGGCGCTGTGCGCTCCGCCCGCGCTGGCGCAGAACCGGGAAGGCATCGGCCGCGGACAGGGACAGGCCGGCGGCCAGCGCCAGGCATTCGAGCAGGCGCTCGCGGTCTACGAGAAGGGCAACTTCGTCGAGGCCGAGAAGCTGTTCCGCCGGCTGCTCGAGGACCGCGAGCAGGGCCGGGTCACGCGCGGCCCGCCGCTGCCGGCCATCCTGAACCGTCTCGGCTACAGCATCGCCGAGCAGGGCCGTTACGCCGAGGCCGAGCCCATCCTGCGCCGCTCGCTGATGCTTGCGGAACGGGAAGGCGCCGATCCCCGCGCGGTCGGCGGGGCGCTGACGGTGCTCGGTAACAATCTGTGGCTGCAGGGGCGGGCGCTGGAAGCCGAGCCCCTGATGCGCCGCGCCGTGGAATTGCGCGAGCAGCATCAGCCGGGCAGCGACGACCTCGCGAGCACCCTCGGCCACTATTCGCGGGTGCTGCGGCAGCTGAAGCGCTTCGACGAGGCCGAGTCGGTTTTGCGGCGCGCGCTGGCCATCCGCGAGGAGAAGCTCGGGCGCGATCACACCTATGTCGGCGTGAACCTGATCGGCCTTTCCATGGCCCTGCGCGGGCTGGGCCGGCTGGACGAGGCGGCCGCGTCCGCCGAACGCGCGGTCAAGATCCAGGAAGGCAAGCTGGGGCCGCGGCATGCGCGAACCGCATTGGCCGTGTTCGCGCTAGGGCAGGTGAAGCTGGCCCAGGGCGACCATGTCGCTGCCGAGGCGCTGTTCCGCCGGGTGGCGGTGATCCGCGAGGAGTCGCTCGGGCCCCAGCATCCCGAGACCGCCCGGGCTTACGGCGGTCACGCGCGTGCGCTGGCGCAGCTGAACCGGCCCGAGGAAGCGCTCGTGGCGATCCGCCGCGCCACCGAGATCGCGCGCGCCCGGCGCGACAACGACGACCAGCGCTACGACGAGGGCGCCGAGACCGAGCGCCGTTCGGCGCGCGTCCTCTTTGCGGCCCATGCGGGGCTGGCGCACCTCGCATCGCTGCGCGCGGCTCCGGCCCAGAAGGACGAGCTGATGTCGGAAGCCTATGAGATGGCGCAATGGGCGCAGACCGGCGGCGTTGCCGGCGCGCTCGCGCGCATGTCCGCGCGCTTCGCCTCGGGCACCGGGCCGCTCGCCCAGCTGGTCCGCGAGCGCGAGGACGCGCTCGCGCGGCGGCAGTTCCTCGACCGGACGCTGCTCGAGCTCCTCTCGAAGCCGCCGCAGGAGCGCAACGCCGCAGAGGAGTCCGCCGCGCGCGAAGAGGTCGTCGCGCTCGGCCGGCGCCTCGCCTCCCTCGACAAGACGCTCGCCAGGGACTTTCCCGGCTACGCCGAACTCGCCGCGGCGCGGCCGCTCAAGCTCAGCCAGACCAAGCAACTCCTCGGTCCCGACGAGGCGCTGCTGCTCTACCTGGTGCGCGACGACGACGCGTTCGTATGGATCGTGCGTCGCGAGCGCACCCTCTGGCTGCATCTCAAGACGACGCGCGCGTCGCTGGAGCAGGCGGTGAAGGCGCTGCGCGCGACGCTCAATCCGGCCGAAAACCGCGACTTCCAATCCGTGCCGCTCGACCAGGCGCACCTGCTCTATCGCGACCTGATCGCGCCGGGCGAAGCTGCTCTTGCCGGCGTGCGCCATCTGCTGGTCGTGCCGGACGGGCCGCTGCAGAGCCTGCCCTTCGGCCTGCTCACGTCAAGCGCACCGAAGGGCAAGGCGGCGGACCCGGATTACCGCGGCGCCGACTGGCTGTCGCGCAAGTATGCCATCTCGGTGCTGCCCTCGGTGTCGTCGCTGCAGGCGCTGCGGGCGACCGCCGCCGCGTCGGCCAAGCGCGAACCGTTCGCGGGCTTCGGCGACCCCGCGCTCGCCGGGCGCGGCGAATCCACGCCCGGCCCGAGCCGGGGCGGCCCTGCTATCGTGATGCGCGGCTTCGTCGTCGACTCCGGCGCGCTGCAGCAGCTCGAGCCGCTGCCGGAATCGGGCAAGGAGCTGGCGGAGCTCGCGCGCTACATGCGGGCTTCGCCCGGCCATGTCTGGACGGGCAAGGACGCGACCGAGACCAGGGTGAAGTCGACCGACCTGTCGCGCTTCCGCGTGCTGGCCTTCGCCACGCATGGCCTGATGGCGGGCGAGATCGTCGACTTCGCCGAGCCCTCGCTGGTGCTGACGCCGCCGGAGACCGGGACGCCCCAGGACGACGGGCTGCTGACCGCCTCGGAAGTGGCGCAGCTCAAGCTCGACGCCGACTGGGTGATCCTGAGCGCCTGCAACACCGCCGCGCCCGACGCGACGCCGGGGGCGGAGGGCCTGTCGGGTCTGGCCAAGGCGTTCTTCTACGCGGGCGCGCGCTCGTTGCTGGTGTCGAACTGGTACGTGGCGAGCGACGCGGCGGTGAAGCTGACGACCGGGGCGGTGGCGGCGCTGGACCGCGAGCCGGGCATCGGCCGCGCCGAGGCGCTGCGCCGCTCCATGCTGGCGCTGCTCGACGATCCGAAGACGCCGCGGCAGATGACCCACCCGATGTTCTGGGCGCCGTTCGTGCTGGTCGGCGAAGGCGGCGCCGGACGCTAGTCGGCGCCGGGGCGTGCCGCCTAGCCTTGCGCGATCGCGCGCTCGAGCCGTTTCGACAGCAGCCAGGCGAGGGCCAGGAACGCCACCAGCATGACGAAGCTGGCGCCCGAAGCGGCATCGCCCAGCGCCTTCTCCGACACGTGGCCGAAGCCGTAGCCGGCCATGACCACCGCACCGGACCAGATGCCAGCCGAGACGACATTAAGCGCCAGGAATCGCGGCCAAGGCACGGCCGACACGCCGAAGGCGAATCCTGCGATGCCGCGGATGCCGTGCGGATAGCGGTGCACCAGGATCATCCAGGCGTGGTGCCGGTCGATCAGCTTGACGATCGCGTTCACGGCGTTCCGAACGCGCGGGAAATGCCGGGCGAGCCTGTGCCCCCAGCGCCGCGCGATCCAGAACCGCACGGTGTCGCCTGCGAAGCCGCCGGCCCAGCACACCGGGATCGCGGTCGCGAGGTCGAAAGCGCCCACATGCGCGGCGTAGCCGGCGAACAGGAGCGCCAGCAGGCTGTTCGAAAGCGCATGGGCGAACACGAACGCATAGGCGACGTCGCCGTGCTCCCGGATCAGCTCGAAGATCTGCGCGAGGTCCATGAGGGTCCTTGTGCATTGCCGATGCACGACTTGATAGCCGGTCCGGGCCCGCGAGGCGAGCGGGGAAAACCGCTATCCCGACTGCAGCAAGCGGATCGCCGCGTCGCGCTCGAACAGGTAGAGCAGCACGCGCAGCGCCTGGCCGCGGGGGCTGCCGAGCGCGGCGTCGCGTTCCATGACCAGCCTGGCATCGTCGCGCGCGACCGCCAGCAGGTCGCCGTGGGCGGCGACGTCGGCCAGGCGGAACTCGGGCATGCCGCTCTGGCGCGTGCCGAGCAGCTCGCCGGCGCCGCGCAGGCGCAGGTCCTCCTCGGCGATGCGGAACCCGTCCTCGGTCTCGCGCATGATCGCAAGCCGCGCCTTCGCCGCCGCGCCCAGCGGCTTGGCGTAGAGCAGCAGGCAGGACGAGGGCTTGTCGCCGCGCCCGATGCGGCCGCGCAGCTGGTGCATCTGCGCCAGGCCGAAGCGCTCGGCATGCTCGATCACCATCACGGTCGCGGCGGGCACGTCGACGCCGACCTCGATCACCGTGGTGGCGACCAGCAGGTCGACGCCTCCTTGGGCGAAGCCTTGCATCACCGCGTCCTTGTCGGCGCCCTTCATCTTGCCGTGCACCAGGCCGACGCGAGATCCGAACCGCTCGGCGAGCAGCGCGTGGCGCTCGGTCGCCGCCGCCAGGTCGCTGACTTCGGATTCCTCGACTAGCGGGCAGACCCAATAGACCTTGGCGTCGCCCGCGAGCGCGCGCGCCACGGCGTCGATCACCTCGTCCAGCCGCTCCAGCGGCACGGTGCGCGTCGCGATCGGCTTGCGGCCCGGCGGCTTCTCGTCGAGCCGCGACGACTCCATGTCGCCGTAGACTGTGAGCGCCAGGGTGCGCGGGATCGGCGTCGCTGTCATCACCAGCACGTCGGTGCCTTGCCCCTTGCCGGCCAGCGCCAGGCGCTGGTGCACGCCGAAACGGTGCTGCTCGTCGATCACGGCGAGGCCGAGGTCCTTGAACGCCACGTCTTCCTGGAACAGCGCATGCGTGCCGACGACCGCCTGGGTCGATCCGTCGGCGAGGCCGGTCAGAACCGCGTCGCGCGCGCGCCCCTTCTCGCGCCCGGTCAGCAGCGTGACGCCGAGGCCGATGCGCTCCGCCAGCGGGGCGATCGTGGCGTGGTGCTGGCGCGCCAGGATCTCGGTCGGCGCCATCAGCGCCGCCTGGGTGCCGCACTCGATGGCGTCGAGCATCGCGAACAGGGCGACCACGGTCTTGCCGCTGCCGACGTCGCCCTGCAGCAGCCGCAGCATCCGCGTGGGCGCCGCCATCTCGGCCTCGATCTCGGCAATGCTGCGCGACTGCGCCCCGGTCAGGCGGAAGGGCAGGGCGCGGAGCAGCGCCTGGCGCAGGCGCCCGTCGCCCGCGAGGCTGCGGCCGGCCTGCTTGCGCTGGCGCGCGCGGATGACCATGAGAGCGAGCTGGTTGGCCAGCAGCTCGTCATAGGCAAGGCGCTGGCGCGCCGGCGCCGTGGGCAGCAGGTCGGCATCGGTTTCCGGCGCATGCGCGGCCCGCAGCGCGGCGCGGAACGGCGGCCAGGACCGCCGTTGCAGCAGGGCCGCGTCCTGCCACTCCGGCAGCTCGGGCGTGCGCTCGAGCGCGGCGCGGACGGCCTTGCGCAGGACCTTCGGCGTCAGCCCCGTGGTCATCGGGTAGACCGGCTCCACCGCCTGCAGCGTCGCGAGTTCCTCCAGCGTGCCGATATGGTCGGGATGGGTCATCTGCGGCCGCCCGGCGAAGCGTTCGATCCGGCCGCTGACGACCCGTATCTCGCCCTCCGGCAGGGCGCGGCGCAGCCAGTCGGTATGGGCGTGGAAGAACACCAGGCTGATGAAGCCGCTGTCGTCCGACGCCGTGATCTTGTACGGGCGCCGCGGCGCGCTCGGCGGCTCGTGCTTGTGGATGCGCAAGGTCAGCGTGCAGACCGCGCCCTCGGGCGCCTCCATCACCTTGGGCGCGAAGCGGCGGTCGATCAGTCCCGTCGGCAAGTGCCACAGCAGATCGACCACGTGCGGCCCCGCCAGCTTCTCGCACAGCCTGGCATTGCGCGGCCCGATGCCGGGTAGCGCCGAGACGTCGGCGAACAGGGGAAACAGGATCGTGGGACGCACGGGAGCAGGACGGGTTGGAAAGTTGCCGCGGGTCTTGCCATCCTAAGGGGGAATGCCGCGAATTGCGCGGTCACCGCGTCCTGGCCGTCGGCGGAAGCGGGGACGGCCGCCAAGATCGTGCCCGAAGCGTTGTCCAAGGCCCTCAATGCCCACAACCGATCCCGACACGCGCCGCCGCCGCCTGATGTTCCGCGCCTGGCATCGCGGCACGCGCGAGGCCGACCTGCTGCTCGGGCGCTTCGCCGACGTGCACGTCCCGGCGTTCGGGCCGACCGAACTCGACCGCTTCGAGGCACTGTTGACCGAGAGCGACCCGGATATCTATGACTGGGTCACCGGCCGGCAGGCGCCGCCGCCGGCCCACGACAACATGGTGATGTTGCTGCAGAACTTCAGCAACAAGACAGTACGCGTTTGAATTTCCTGGATAACATCGATCTCGCCGCCGGACGGGAAACGATCGGTGGCGTGCCCGAAGGCTTCGACGCGATGGTGCTGGCGGCGCTGGCGCTGCGGCGTGGCGCGCCCGTCCTGCACGTCGCGCGCGACGATGCCCGCCTCGCCAAGCTGGAGCAGGGGCTGGCCTTCTTCGCGCCAGGCCTCAAGGTCGTCTCGCTGCCGGCCTGGGACTGCCTGCCCTACGACCGGGTCTCGCCGAACGGCGAGGTGGTCAGCCGGCGGATCGCGGCGCTGGGCGATTTGGCGGCAAGCGAACGCGCCGCGCAGCCATCGGGGCCCTGCGCGGTCCTGACCACGGTCAATGCCCTCTTGCAGCGCGTGCCGGCGCGCGCGAGCTTCGAGGGTGCGGTGTTCGCCGTGCGCGCGGGCGAGAAGCTCGATGCGGAGGCGATGTTCGCGTTCCTGGCGCGCAACGGCTATCGCCGCGCCGGCACGGTGCGCGAGGCCGGCGAATACGCCCAGCGTGGCGGCATCGTCGACGTCTTCCCGCCGGGCACGGACGAGCCGCTGCGCCTCGACCTGTTCGGCGACGTGCTGGAGGGCGTGCGCGCCTTCGACCCGATGACGCAGCGCTCGGGCGAACGGCGCGAGGCATTTCGCCTGCAGCCGGTCAGCGAGGTGATGCTGGACCAGGCGTCGATCCATCGCTTCCGCACCGGCTACCGCGCTGCCTTCGGCACCAACGCGTCCGACGACCCGCTCTACGCCGCCGTCACCGCCGGGCACTGGCACGCCGGCATGGAGCACTGGCTGCCGCTGTTCGCCGAGACGCTCGAGACGCTGTTCGACTACCTGCCGCGAGCGCCGCTGAGCCTGGACCACGGCGTGGCCGACGCCGCGGCCGAGCGGCAGAACCAGATCGCCGAGTTCTATCGCCAGCGGCGCGAGATCGCCGCCGCGCCCGGCGCGGCGGAGGGCGCACCGGTCTACCGCCCGCTGCCGCCCGACAGCCTGTACCTGAGCAGCGGCGAACTGGCGGCAGCGCTCGGCGCGCGTGCGGTGTTCGAGTTGGCGCCGTTCGTGCCACCGGAAGGCGCGGGAATCGACGCCGGCGGCAGACTTGGCCGCGACTTCGCCGAGGCGCGCGCGCGGCCGGACGGGCGGCTGCTCGACACGGTGCGCGAGCACATCGCCGCCGAGATCGCGGCAGGGCGGCGGACGGTGGTCGCCGCCTACACGCTGGGCGCGCGCGAGCGCCTGGGCACGCTGCTGCGCAGCCACGGGCTCGCGGCACAGAAATCGGTCGAGGCCTGGCCCGAGGCCGAGGCGCTGCCCCCGGGCACGACGGCGCTGGCCGTGCTGCCGATCGAGCACGGCTTCGCGGCACCCGGCCTGGCGGTGATCGGCGAGCAGGACATCCTGGGCGAACGGCTGGCGCGGCCGTCGCGGCGCAAGAAGCGCGCCGACCGCATCATCGGTGAGCTGTCGGCGCTCAGCGAAGGCGACTTCGTCGTCCATGTCGACCACGGCATCGGCCAGTACGACGGGCTGGTCGCTTTGGAGGTGGCCGGCGCGCCGCATGACTGCCTGCGCGTGCTCTATGCCGGCGGCGACAAGCTGTTCGTGCCGGTGGAGAACCTCGAGGTGCTGTCGCGCTACGGCTCGGCCGAGTCGGGCGCGGTGCTCGACCGGCTGGGCGGCGCTGCCTGGCAGGCGCGCCGCGCGCGGGTCAAGCAGCGCCTGAAGGACATGGCGGACGAGCTGATCCGCATCGCCGCCGAGCGGCAGGTGCGCGAAGGCGAGGTGCTGGAGCCGCCCGACGGCATGTACCAGGAGTTCTGCGCCCGTTTCCCTTGGGCCGAGACCGAGGACCAGGAGCGCGCGATCGGCGACACGCTGTCGGACCTGACGTCGGGCAAGCCGATGGACCGGCTGATCTGCGGCGACGTGGGCTTCGGCAAGACCGAGGTGGCGTTGCGCGCCGCCTTCATCGCCGCCATGTCGGGCACGCAGGTGGCCGTGGTGGTGCCGACCACATTGCTGGCACGCCAGCACTATCGCGCCTTCGCGCAGCGATTCGCCGGCCTGCCGGTGCGCCTGGCGCAGCTGTCGCGCCTGGTCGCGGCGAAGGAGGCGAGCCGCATCAAGTCGGAGCTGGCCGACGGCAGGATCGACATCGTCATCGGCACACACGCACTGCTCGGCAAGGGCATCGCGTTCAAGAACCTTGGCCTCCTGATCGTCGACGAGGAGCAGCATTTCGGCGTCAAGCAGAAGGAACGCCTGAAGCAGCTGCGCGCCGACGTGCACGTGCTGACGCTGACCGCGACGCCGATCCCGCGCACGCTGCAGCTCGCGCTGTCGGGCGTGCGCGAAATGAGCCTGATCGCTACTCCTCCGGTCGACCGCCTGGCCGTGCGCACCTTCGTGCTGCCCTACGACCCGGTGGTGGTCCGCGAGGCGATCCTGCGCGAGCAGCATCGCGGTGGGCAGGTGTTCTACGTCTGCCCGCGCATCGAGGACCTGCCCAAGGTCGAGGAGCGCCTCCGGCGCCTGGTGCCCGAGGTGAAGGTCGCTGTCGCGCACGGGCAGATGGGCGGGCGCGAGCTCGAGAAGGCGATGGAGGGATTCTACGACGGCGCCTACGAGGTGCTGCTGTCGACCAACATCATCGAGTCCGGCCTCGACATCCCGACCGCCAACACGATCATCGTGCACCGCGCCGACATGTTCGGCCTGTCGCAGCTCTACCAGCTGCGCGGCCGCGTCGGCCGCGGCAAGATCCGCGCCTACGCCTACCTGACGCTGCCGGGCGAGAAGGCGCCGACCCCGGCGGCGACGCGCCGGCTCGAGGTCATGCAGACGCTCGACACGCTCGGCGCCGGCTTTACGCTGGCGAGCCACGACCTCGACATCCGCGGCGCCGGCAACCTGCTGGGCGAGGAGCAGTCAGGCCATATCCGCGAGGTCGGCATCGAACTCTACCAGCAGATGCTGGAGGAAGCGGTGGCCGAGGCCAAGGGCGCGGCGGCGCGGGTGCCGGCGGCCGGATGGACGCCGCAGATCGCGCTCGGCACGCCGGTGCTGATCCCCGAGGGCTACGTGCCCGACCTCGACGTGCGCCTGGCGCTCTACCGCCGCATCGCGCTGCTGGTCGACCGGCAGGAGATCGACGCCTTCGCCGCCGAACTGATCGACCGCTTCGGCAAGCTGCCGCAGGAGGTCGAGAACCTGCTCGAGATCATCGCCATCAAGCGCCTGTGCCGCGACGCCGGCGTGGAGAAGGTCGAGGCGGGTCCGAAGGGAGCCGTGATCGCCTTCCGCGACAACAAGTTCGCCCGGCCCGAGAAGCTCGTGCGCTACATCTCGCGCAACGCCACGACGACCAAGATCCGCCCCGACCAGCGCGTGGTCTTCCAGCGCGACTGGGAAGAGGCGCCGACGCGCCTCAAGGGCCTGGCGACGCTGCTGGGGGAGCTGAAGCAGCTTGCGGCGTGAGTGAGGCGACGGCACTCCGTATTCATCGGGACGATTACTCCTCCGGATACCGCGATTTGCTCCCATGCGACAAGCAGAACGTGTCAATCTGAAACACTATGGATGGTTTGGCCTGAGATCCGGGCGCTTTCTTTGCTATCCCTCTCCTCACGAGAGGAAGGACGGGAAGCAAATAGACGCACAAACCCGGAGGAGGCTCGCTCACGAAAGATGATGAACTCGGTCCCCACTACTTCGCCGTCGTCGCCTCCGCGACCCACTTCTTGAAGGTGTCTTCGTTTGCGCGAACCCATTCCTCGGCATGCACGCGGATCTGCTCGACCTTGCTCTCGCCCTGTTGTTGGCGGAGGATCGCGGCGTTGACATCCTGTATCGGCAGGGCCGCCACCTCGAAAAACTTCTTCGCGGCCGGATTAGCCGCCAGGAACTTGTTGTTTGCCATCACGCGTATCGCATCAGGAACGAAGCCCGGGTTCCTGCCGTCGGGCAGCTTGGTTTCCGCACCGGCCTGTTCCGCCGGCAGCGAGGTGAACGGAACGTCCAGCCAGACCGTATCGATCCCAGGTTTCAAGACCGAGCTGACCCACAGCGGCGTCCAAGTGTAGTAGAAAATCGGCTTGCCGGCCTTGTATCGCGTGATCGTGTCGGCGATCAGCGCGAAGTATTCACCCTGCTCGTGCTTTATCGTCGCTCGCAGCCCGTAGGCGTCGAGTTGATGCTCGATGACGCGCTCGCAACCCCAGCCGGGGTTGCATCCCGTCAGATGGGCCTTGCCGTCGCCGGCTGAGTCGAAAAGCTTCGCAACAGCCGGATCCTTGAGCTGGCCGAGATTGCTGATCTTGTGCTTGTCCGCGGTGACCTTGTCGATCAGGTACCCCTGCAACACACCCGGGATCAGGACGCCGACGCGCTGCATTGCCTTCTCGCCGCCAGCGTTCTCGTAGAACTTGATGTGCAGCTTTTCCCAATGAACCGCGGTGTAGTCAGCATCGCCCTGACCAATTGCGACATGCATCGCGGGGAACTGCGCTTCCAGGTGTGGCTTCACCTTGTAACCGAGGCGTTCGAGCCCGATCTGCACGACGAAGTGCTGGAAATAATGATCCGCCCTGCCGGTCGAGATCGGCTGGATCGTCTTTCCCTCGCCTGGACCGGCAGCTTCCGCCGCTGGCGCGCATGCCAGCATTGCGACTCCGATCAGTCCCGCCAGGAACGCCGACCGCTTGGAATGCTGCGTCATCGATACTCCCCCTCGATCGCGCGGGCGAGAGTCTCGCCCGACATTGCGACCTCTGACGATCGTCCCCGAATCCTGGCCGCGAGTGAACGTCGAAAAGGATTACGGTTAGCGTAAGTCTGGCTTCCGTCCCTCGGTCGGTTCGAGCAGCCGTGACTGCTCCAACTGCCGCGGCCGACGGCAGCAGGCCACCAGCAGACCCACCGGTCCGGTCCGGTACCATGCCAGTCCGCCGCGCTCTCGGCGCGATCGTCCAAGGCCTTGCGAGATTCTGTCGATCATGACTGCCATAAGCACGATGCCAAGCCCGCCGGTAGTCGCCAGCGACATGTCCAGCCGGCCGATGCCACGCAGCACCATCTGGCCAAGTCCGGTGACGGAGATCATCGAGGCAACGACCGTCATTGCCAGCGACATCATGACCGTCTGGTTCACTCCGGCCATGATAACCGGCATCGCCAGCGGGATCTGGACGCCGAATAGCGACTGTGAACGGCTGGCACCGAACGCGACCGATGCCTCGACCAAGTCGCTGCGGACCTGCCTTATGCCCAAGGACGTCAGTCGGATCACTGGCGGCATCGCATAGAACACCGTCACGATCACGCCAGGCACGTTGCCGATACCGAAGAGCATCACCACCGGCACCAGGTAGACGAATGACGGGACCGTCTGCATCAGATCGAGGATTGGCCGAAGTACGCGCTCGAAGCGATCGCTCTGCGATGCGACGATCCCCAGCGGGACTCCGATCAGAACGCAGAGACTGACAGCAGTCAGGACGATCGCCAGGGTCGTCATCGCGTTCGTCCAGGCGCCGATCAGGCCGATCGCGACAATGCAGGAAAGGGCGGTGATGCCGACCCGCCGTCCACCCGCCTGCCAAGCGACGCCGAAGATTACGAGCAGCATGACCAGCGGAGGAACCGCTCGCAGGCCGGATTCGAACGCGTTCAGGAGAAATTGGACCGGCTGCTTCAGCAACTGGAAGAATTCGCGGTGGTTCTGCACGAGCCAGTCGAGGAGGGACTGCGCCCAGTCTCCGAGAGGGACTTGTATCAAGGAGAACGGGTCGAGAAGCCAATGCCAGTTCATGGGAGCCTGCTTGAATATATTATCCCGGTTGCTAACCGAGACAGTGACGGATCGAATTGATGGCTGAATGCATGGTGATGCAGCCGAGCACATGCCCTGTTGCCTTGACGAGGACGTAGCCGTCGTCCGCGAGACGTCCGAGAACCGTCTTCAAATCGGCATCGGGGTCGATACAGTGTTGCTCTCCGTCTGGCTGCGGGCCAGGTATCGCGGCGTTACGATCGATCATGCGACTGGCCCGCAGCTGGCGCAGCTGCGAGATGCCTCGAACGAAGCGCGCCACATAGTCGTTGCTTGGGTTGGCCAGAATCTCGACGGGCGTGCCGATCTGCTCGATCCTTCCCTCGTTCATGATAGCCACGCGATGCCCGAGCTTGATTGCTTCCTCGAGGTCGTGCGTGATGAAGATCGTCGTCTTGCGGACTTTGGCCGAGAAGGCGGCGAACTGATCCTGCAGCTCGCTGCGAATGATCGGGTCCAGGGCGCTGAACGGTTCGTCCATGAGGAGAATGTCCGGGTCCCCGACCAAGGCCCGCGCTAGGCCCACGCGCTGTTGCATCCCGCCTGACAGCTCATCGGGATACTGGTTCTCCCAGCCGGACAACATGACCTCAGCGAGCGCGCGACTGGCAGCCTCATATCGGACATTCTTCGAGACGCCGCGAACCTCCAGGCTGTAGGCGACGTTGTCGCGAATCGTCCGGTGTGGCCACAGCGCCATGTGCTGGAACACCATGCCGATCTTCTGTGATCGCAGGCGGCGCAGCGCGGCGCTATCGAGCCGCGCAATGTCCTCACCGTCGATGCGCACCGCCCCGCTGGTTGGGTCGATTAGGCGGTTGATCATGCGCAGGAGGGTCGATTTTCCGCTACCTGACAGGCCCATGACACAGAGCATCTCGCCTCGCGGAATCCGGAGCGAAACGCCGGCGACGGCGACGACGCTATCGTATCTGGCCCGCACGTCCTGTTTCGAAACGCCGTGACGCAGAGCATCGATCACGGCCGACGTGGATCGACCGAAGACCTTCCAGACATCATCGCACTCGACTTGCGGCGATGCGGTCGCGTGATGTTTGTCCCGGCTGTCAACGGACATCGTCGGGCAGTTCCGCCTTTCGCTGGGCAATGAAAGAAGCAAGGCGCGCATCGATCTCCGGGTCAAGGGGCGGCTGTTCGTATTCCTGCAATTTCCGCTTGGCGAGATCGAGCGCTCGATCGCGCATATCCTTCCCACCGTCTTCGAGCCACTGCTCGTAGGTGTTGTTGTCGGGCGTCTCCGGCACGTAGAAGGCATCCTCATAGTGGCGCAGCGTGTGCTCCGAACCGAAAAAATGCCCGCCAGGGCCGACGCCGGCGATCGCGTCGAAGGCAAGGCTGTCCTCGCTGATTTCGAGCCCACCCATCATGCGTTGAAGGATTGTCAACTGGTCGACATCCATCATGAATTTCGCGAAACAGGCAGACAGCCCGCTTTCGAGCCAGCCGGCCGAGTGCAGGAAAAGATTACCGCCGGCAAGCATCGCCGGAAGCATTGTCTGGATGGATTCGAACGCGGATTGCGCATCGCAGTTCTTGGCGCCATTGCGCATCCCGCCGGTTCGCATGGGGATTCGGTAGCGCCGTGCCAGTTGGGCCGTGGCAAACATAAGCAGTTGCGTTTCGGTTGTGCCGTACATCGGCGCGCCGGATTGCATCGACACGGTGGACAGTGTGGCGCCATATACGACCGGGGCGCCGGGCCGCACCAACTGCGTGTAGGCGACGCCGGCCAGTCCTTCTGCGTTCAGCTGCGCCATGGCGCCAGCCGTCGTGGTTGGGGTGTTCGCTCCCTGCATGATGAACGGTGAAATCAGGCATGCTTGGTTGTTCGCCGCATAAACTCGCATGACCGTGATCATGCTCGCGTCCCACACCAGCGGCGAGTTGCAATTGATGAGCGAGGTCATCACCGTGTTGTGGTTGATGAACTCGTCGCCAAAGACAATACGGCACATATCGACGCAATCCTGCGCCCGCGTCTCGGACGTGACCGATCCCATGAAGGGCTTGTCGGTCAGCCGGATATGCGCGTACAGCATGTCGAGATGCCGTTTCGGAACGGGAACATCCGTCGGTTCGCAGACGGTACCGCCCGACATGTTCAACGCCGGCGTCATGTGGGCCAGCCTTACGAAGTTCTCGAAGTCCTCGAGGCGCGCATAGCGGCGCTCGCCAGTCAAGTCGCGGACGTAGGGCGATCCGTAGATGGGCGCGAAAGCCATATGCGGTCCGCCGATGCGAACACTACGCTCTGGGTTTCGGGCATGCTGCACGTATTCGGCCGGCGCCTGGCCGACAAGTGCCATCAGCAGGGAGGACGGAATGCGCACGCGCTGCCCGTCGACGATGGCTCCGGCATTGCGCCAGTCCTCCAACGCCTGTGGCTCACGGAAGTCGATGCCGATTTTTTCTAGGATGCGCAGAGACGTGGCATGGATGGCGTCGACGGCCCCATCGTCGAGCAGGTCATACGCGGGGATGGTGCGCCAAAATCGATTGGTAGTGGCAGAAACGCGGCCCGCAATTCGCCGCCGCTGCGCTCGCGCCTGCGCCGTGTCCGCGCCCCGTCTCGACATACGGTTCCTCCGCGAGCATTTCCGACTTTCGCGGACCGTACGCAGCGGTGTCACGCATGGCAACTTGCTTAAAAGTGACGACATAGGTTAAGAATATCTTTATGCGATGGCAGCCACCAAGGTCGTTGCCGCTTAAGGCACTCGCTACCTTCGGTGTCGCTGCGCGTCACCTGAGCTTTACCGTCGCAGCGACCGAGCTCAATGTCTCGCGTGTGGCCGTCAGCCAGCAGATCAAACTGCTGGAAGAATTCCTGCAGGTAGCGCTATTCGTTCGCAAGCACCGTTCACTACGCCTCACACGGGAAGGAGAGACGCTGGTGGAGGCTGTGGCCGGGGGCCTAGATCGCATTCGCGAGGGCGTGCAGAAGGTAAGAAACCCATATGCTCGGAACCGCGTGACCGTAACCACATCCACCGGCTTTGCCACCTACTGGTTACTGCCGCGCATAGGTACGTTTCGCCGGCTGCACAGCGACATCGACCTTCAATTGCTAGTGTCGGACTCGTACCTCGATCTCACGAATGACGGCGTCGACATTGCCATCCGCTACGGCGATGGATCCTGGCCTGGTGTCAAATCGAAGTTCCTCGTACGTGAGCGTATCTTCCCCGTGTGCTCACCGGCGTATCTGCGCAGTACATCTGTACCCAGATCGCCGAAGGACCTGTTGCTGCACCGACTGGTGCATCTGGAGGGACGATATGATCCCGATACGAGATGGGAGGTATGGTTCAAGAAGCAGGGCATCTTCTTGGACGAGCCGTTGCGTGGCATTCGTGTGAACGCCTATACCAACTTGGTTCAGGCCGCTCTGGACGGACTCGGAATCGCCCTAATGGGCCCGCCGGCAATCAGCCAACTGCTGTGGAAAGGCTCGCTGGTACCGCTGTTTCGCCGGCGTGCAACGAAGCGTCGCGCGTTCTTTCTTTGCGTTCCGTCGTCCAGCACCCTGTCACCGGCCGCACAGACGTTTTTCGACTGGGTGCAGCGAGAGATCAAGAAAAGGCGGACGTCCCTCAACGGACACGATGAATCTCGGTTGGCGGCCCGCAAGTCCCACACAAGGAAGTTGCGTGCTTCTCGTCGTTTGAGACTGCCACGAGCCGCGGGCGCTTCGCGATCACACGCCCTGTGATAGGCGACCGATCGCAGGCGTAACTCGCAACGCCACGACGACCAAGATCCGCCCCGACCAGCGCGTGGTCTTCCAGCGCGACTGGGAAGAGGCGCCGACGCGCCTCAAGGGCCTGGCGACGCTGCTGGGGGAGCTGAAGCAGCTTGCGGCGTGAGTCTTGTCCTTTCCCGCCTGCGGCGGGCGAGGGCATCCGGCTCACAAGCCATCGAGCGCCGGCGGATCGAACCAGTTGGTCAGCGATATGCCGCCGTCGACGACGATCTCGGCGCCGGTCACATAGGCCGACACGCGGTTCGACAGCACGGCCAGGGCCATGGGCGCCAGGTCTTCCGGCTGCCCGAGCCGGCCCAGCGGGACATGCCGTGCCAGCACCGGATTGGCGACGAAGCCGCCGCCGGCGATGGCGCCGGGTACCAGCGCGTTGACCCTGATTCCGAAGCGCCCCAGCGTCTTCGCCAGCTCCTTCACCAGCATCGTCAGCGCCGCCTTGGCGGTGCTGTAGTGCGGCAGGTTGCGCGGCGTCGCGGCGTGCAGCGATGTGACCATCAGGAACGAGCCGGGCTCGCGGGCGGCGATCAGCGGGCGCGCGAGCTCGCGGGCGAGATGGAAACCGGCATCGACATTGACCGCGCGCATCCGCTCCCAGCTCTCGTCTGTCACCGCCAGCGCGTGGTCGGCCTCCCGTCTCGGCGGCGCGGCGCTATGGACGAAATGGGTCACCCGGCCGAGGGCGGAACGCGCATCGGCTGCCAGCGCGTCGTATGCGTCGCGACGTGCCAGGTCGCCGACCCAGGGCACGGCCAGCTCCGGCCGGGGTGAAGCGGCAATCGCGGCGGCCACGGCATCCTGGTGCAGATCGGCGAACACGGTCCTGACACCTTCGCCGACCAGGGCCTTGGCGATGGCGCGGCCGATGCCGTTGCCCGCGCCGGTCACCAGGGCCGCCTCGCGCGCGGGATCGAACAGGGGGGAGGGCAGGGACATGGTCACGTCTCCGCCACGACCTTGTTCCGCAGCACGCCGATCGTAGAGATCTCCACCTCGACCGTGTCGCCTCCCTTCATCCACAAGGGCGGTTTGCGGACGAAGCCGACGCCTTCGGGCGTGCCGGTGACGATCACGTCGCCGGGGCTGAGCGGCGTGAAGCCGGACACGTAGGCGAGGATGTAGGGGATGTCGAATATCATCCCGTCGGTTCTGGCGTGCTGCATCTCGACGCCGTTGAGCCGCGTACGGAGTTCGAGCTGCGTCGGGTCGGGAATCTCGTCCGCGGTGACCAGCCAGGGACCGAACGAGCCGCTGGCGGCGAAGTTCTTGCCGGCGGTCAGCGAGTGCTCGAACTGGAAGTCGCGAAAGCAGGCCTCGTTGAAGCAGGAATAGCCGCAGACATGCTCGAGCGCGCGTTCCCGCGGAATGTGGCGGCCGTGCTTGCCGATCACCAGCGCCAGCTCGCCCTCGTAGTCGTAATGCGACGACAGCTTCGACAGCGTGATCGGGCTGTCGTGACCGACCACGGTGTCGTTGAAGCGCACGAACAGGCGCGGGAACCTGGGCAGCGGCGCGCCGGCGATCTCGCCGACATGGGCCTTGTAGTTGCGGCCGACGCAGATCAGCTTGCCGGCGTCGGGCAAGGGCGGCAGCAGCTTGACCTCAGCCAGCGCGTAGTCCGTCTTCGCGCCGCGCGCCATGTCGGCGATCTCTGCGAGGGCGTCGGCCGCGATCGCCGCGCGCAGGCTGGACGCTCGCGCGCCGAGCCGCCGTCCGATGTCGATCACGCCGTCGCCTTCCACTACGCCGTAGGAGGCACCGCCCGATAGCGTGTAGCTCGCCAGTTTCATGCTGCACTCGTTCCCATTCTGCGCGCCGCCGTCCACATCGTGGCTTCATGGACGCTCGACATCCAGGCTTGCGCCCCCAACATAGGAAAGCGGCCCTGCGGTGCCTTTCAAGCGCGGATTCTCGAAACGGGCGAGCGCGACAGCTTTGGCATGGAGGAGCGCCAGCCTTGGCCTGCCGGCGCTCCCCTCGCCTTACTTCCCGAACAGCACCGTCGGCAGCCAGAGCGCGATCGGCGGATAGAAGAACACGATCGCCAAGCCGATCATCTGCAGGATCATGAAGTCGACCATGCCGCGATAGATGCTGGAGAGTTCCCATTTGGGCGCGACCGCCTTCAGGTAGTAGGCGGCCATGGCGACCGGCGGCGACAGGAACGCCGTCTGCAGGTTGACTGCGACCAGCGTACTGAACCAGAGCAGGTCGACTTTCAAGGCCTCCACGACCGGCAGGAAGATCGGCAGGAAGATGAAGATGATCGCCGGCCATTCCAGCGGCCAGCCCAGCAGGAAGATCACGCCCATCAGCACGATCAGCATGGCGGTGACCGGCAGGTCGAGCGCCAGCATGGCGTCTGCGATCATCGTGCTGGTGCCGAGGCGCGTAAACACCGACCCGTAGATGTTCGAGGCGACCGCCAGGAACAGCACCAGGCTGGATGTCTCGAGCGTGTTGAGGCACGCGTCTCGGATCGCGCGGAACGAGAACCGTCCGTAGAAGATCATCAGCAGCAGCGCGCCGCTTGCGCCCATGGCGGCCGCCTCGGTCGGCGTCGCCAGGCCGAAGATGATGCTGCCGAGGGCGGCGAACATGATCGTCGCCATCGGCACGATGCCCGACAGGAACTCCCGCACCATTTGGCCGACCGACGTAGCCCACTGGTCGCGCGGCAGCGGCGGACCGAGTGTCGGGTCGAGATTGCTGCGGATCATCGTGTATCCGATATAGAGACATGCCAGCAGCAGGCCGGGCATCAGCGCCGCGGCGAACAGCTTGATGATCGATACGCCGACGATCGGGCCCATCACGACCAGCATCACGCTCGGCGGGATCAGGATGCCCAGCGTGCCGCCGGCCGCGATCGTGCCGGCCGACAGCTTGGCGTCGTAGCCGGCCCTGATCATCGCCGGCGCCGCCATCATGCCCATGACGGTCACCGAGGCGCCGATGATCCCGGTGGCCGTGGCGAAGAGAGTGGCCGTCAGCAGCACGCCGAGATAGAGCGAGCCGCGCACCGGCGCGAGGATCAGCTGGAACGACTTGAACAGTCGCTCCATCAGCCCGGATTGTTCCAGCACATGCCCCATGAAGATGAACAGGGGCACAGCCGCAAGCGTCTCCTCCTTCATCAACCCGATGGTCTGAAACACCATCAGATAAAAGACCGTCTCGCCCATGCCGATATAGCCGAAGACCACCGACAGGACGATCAGAGTGAAGGCGATCGGGAACCCGGCGAAAATGCCGATCAGCAGGGCGCCGAGCAGAACGAGTCCCAGAATTTCGCCGCTCATAGAGGACGGCCCTTCATCGCGGCATAGGCGGCTTTCAGGAACTCCGAGGTGCCTTGCACCATGAGCAGGGCTGCTGCGATAGGAATTACGGTCTTGAAGGGGTAGAGCGGCGGCCGCCAGGGGCTCTGGTCGGAGACCTCGCGGATGTCGATCGCGTGCAGCGCTTCTTGCAGGCCCATCCAGAAGAAGAAGATCATGCCGGGGAAGAAGAAGAACAGATAAAGTCCCGCGTCGACGAGGCCGCGCGTGCGGACCGACCAGTTCTGATAGAAGATGTCGGTGCGGATATGCCCGCCCCTGTAGAGCGTGTAGGCGGCGCCCAGCATGAAGTGGCTGCCATACAGCATGTAGGTGACGTCGAAGGCCCAGATCGTGGGCGCGTGGAACAGATACCGCGCGATGACCTCGTAGGTCAGGCCGAGGACGAGCGGGATGGCAAGCCAGCAGAAGAGGCGCCCGCTCCAGATGGCGACGGTGTCGATGCCACGCACGAACCCTACCAGCGCCGGCGGCGGCATGTCGCCGGCCACGCCGCGCGGTATCGGATCAGCCACGTCCGCTCCTCCCCTCCAGAGCGACCGGGTGCGTTACGCGCACCCGCGCCCGCGATGCGCCTGCCGCGAGGGCGGGCGCACCGCGGAAGTCGGTGCCGCGTCTACTCGCTGAGGTAGATCTTGTCTTTCCAGTAGTACTTGCCCGCGAAGTCGTAGGGCGGATACCACGACATGCGGAACGGCACGACCAGCTCGGCGTACTTCTTCTGGCTGTCGATGACCTTCTTGTAGAACGGGTCCTTCGCCGCGTACTCGGCCTGGATCTTCTCCCACTCGTCGAGGAAGTTCTTCAAGATCTCGTCCGGCGTGCGGTGCAGCTGGGTGCCGCCCTTGATCAAATCCTGGCAGGCTTCCGCCGTCTCGCGCACGAACATGGCGTTGCGCTGCGTCGTCGCGAAGACGCTGGCGACCTTGACGATCTCCTGCAGGTCGGGCGTGAGCTTGGCCCACACGGACTTGTTGAACATCAGCTGGCCGCCGGTGACGGGCTCGTGCATGCCCGGCGTGTAGTAGTGCTTGGCGACGTTGTGCAGGCCGAGCTTCTTGTCCTCGAGGCAGTTGATCCACTCGGCGCCTTCGATCACGCCGCGTTCCAGCGCCGGCACGATCTCGCCGCCGGGCAGGGTCACGACCGACACGCCGAGACGGCCATAGGTCTCGGCGCCGATGCCGTAGATGCGGTACTTCATGCCCTTGAGGTCGGCCAGGCTCTTGATCGGCTTCTTGAACCAGCCCATGCCCTGCGGGTAGTCGGTCGGGATCGGGAAGGCGACGAGGTTCAGCTTGATGACGTCGCGGTAGAACTCCTCCAGCAGCGCCATGCCGCCGCCGTCATAGTACCAGCCGAAATAGTCGATGCCGTCCATGCCGAACAGCGGCCCGTGCGACAGCGGGATGCCGACCAGGCTCTTGCCGAGGATGTAGCCGAACGGCGCCATGCCGACGTCGAGCACGCCGCGCGAGGTCGCGTCGAAGACCTCGAACGCCGGGACGATGGCGCCGGCGGGCAGGGTCTCGATCTTCAGCCGGCCGCCCGACATCCGCTCGGTCGTCTCCGCCCACATCTTGAAGATGAGGTGCAGGTTGGCCGCCGCCGGATGCGAGGACTGGCCCTTGAGAACGATCGGCTTCGGCGCGGTCTGCGCCTCCACCGGGCACGGGGCGGTCAGCAAAAGGCTGGCCGCCGCCAAAGCGGACAGGATCACAGAACGACTGCGCATGACGTTAATCCTCCCTAAGGCGCGCCGCTTGTTGTGGCGCAATTCATTGCCCCCAAGCACGACGAGGGTCGCCCGAAGGTAGGACCGCGACGATTGCATGTCAAAGTCGTCATCCGCGATCACAGGTTAATGAGCGCATTTCCGGATTGATGCGGTCGCCGCCGTGACATCGCGGCCACGGCGTGCGGACGAAGGGCGGCGACGTTCGGCAGCAGCGCGCCCGGCAAGGCGGGCGCGGCCCGATCCCTGCGCTACGCGTTCTCGCGCAGCATGCTCAAGCCGCAGATATAGCCCCAGGTAAGGCACGGGCCGATCGTCGTGCCGGTGCCGACGCCCTTGGAGCCGATCGGGTTCGCCATGGCGTTGCCCGCGGCGTAGAGCCCGGCGATGCGGCTGCCGTCCGGCCGCAGCACCTGGCCGTGCTCGTTGGTCCTGGGGCCGCCCTTCGTGCCGAGATAGGCGGCATGATACGGGATGGCGTGGAAGGGCGGCGTTTCGATCGTGCCGAGCACGGGACAGGGGCCGTGCCTCGGATCGCCGATGGTGGTCACGTCCCAATAGTGGCTGCCGCGGCCGAAATCCTCGTCCCGGCCGGCGCGCGCGAACTCGTTCATGCGGCGCGCGCTTTCCTCGAGGCCGGCCGCGTCGACGCCGATCAGCCGCGCCAGCTCGGCCAGGCTGCCGGCGGTGTAGAAGCCGGGCGGCACACGGCTCAGTGGCAGGACGCGCGGATACTTGCGCACGTATTGCCGGTCGAAGATGCGCCAGGCCGGCAAATTGACCGGGTGCCCGGTGGCCGGATCGCGCTCGGCGAAGGCGAGGCCGATGTTCACCTGCACCTCGTTGACGAAGCGCTTGCCGTGCCGGTTCACCAGCATGATGTGCGGCAGCTTGAGGTCCGAGCTCGGCGCGCCGGCCGGCCGGCCTTCATAGGTCGCCGCCTTCACCGGATGGATCAGCGCCTGGTCCATGTGCGCGAGCGCGGCGCCGACCGCCGCGGCCATCAACTGGCCGTCGCCGGTGTTGGTGCTCGGCGAGGCCGTCAGCTCGACCGGACCGGGCAGGTAGCGGGCCATCAGCTCGGGGTTCCACTCGAAGCCGCCGGTCGCCAGCAGGACGCCGCGGCGCGCGCGCAAGGTCTCGGTCCGGCCTTCGCTCTCGACCTCGGCGCCGGACTCAAATGGATGCGCGCGCGGATCAACGCGCGCGCCGACGACGCGCCCGTCCTCGACGACCAGGCCGCGCGCCGGCGTCTCGAGCCTGAGCTCCACGCCGTGGTCGAGGCAGCCGCGCACCAGGCCCGCGATCAGCGCGCCGCCCATCGAACGCCGTCCGCTCAGCTTGTTCCAGAGCGCGCGCGGGCCGAAGCGCCGCAGCACCGGCCAGGGTTGCGCGGCCGCATGGTGGTCGGCCAGGTCGTCGTAGTTGAAGCTCTGCATCATGGTCGACGGGCGGATGCGGCCGGCGAAGGGGCCGGCGACGCGCATCGGCAGGGGGCGAGGCGAGACGCAGCGCCCGCGCTTCTTGCCGCCGGGCGCCTCGGCATAGGGATCGGGCTCCAGGCCGACGGCGAACCGGAGGGGCGTCTTCGCCTCGACGAAGCGGAGCATGTCCGGCGCGTGGCGCACGAAGGCCTGCCACAGCGCGTCCTCCGTCTCCCGCCAGCCCGGCGGCGACACGGCGCGGATGTAAGTCAGCGCCTCCTCGACCGAGTCGGCCTCGCCAAGCGCGGCCATGTGGTGATTGGCCGGCACCCAGGTGCAGGCGCCCGACATCGCCGACGTGCCGCCGACGTAACGCGACTTCTCGATGACGGTGACCTTGAGGCCGCCGACCGCGGCCACCAGCGCGCAGGCGAGCCCGGCCGCGCCGGACCCGATCACCAGGACATCGGCATCAGATGTCAGAGGGCAGATGGCAGATGTCAGAGAGGACGAGGAGAGTTCCGGCATTCGACCTCTGACATCTGGCATCTGCCCTCTGACCTCTGACCTCTGGGTCAGAGCTTTGGCGCGGTCGACTTGAAGCTCGGGCGGTCCTTGACGCGCGACCACCACGCGGCGAGTTTCGGATGCTTCTTCAACGCCTGCTCGCCTTCGGGCGTCTGCGAGTAATAGGCGATGACCGGCGCGAGATGCACGTCGGCGAGGGAGACCGACGGACCGGCCAGGAAGGCGTTGCTTCCCGCCAGCCTCTCGATCTCGCCGAGCGCCTTGTCGGCGGTCGCGGCCTTTTCCGCGACTTTCAGTTCGTCGGCCGTCTCACCCATCATCGGTCCGATCACGCGCGGAATGAATACGCCATGGATCGCCGGTTGATAGAGATACGAGTCGATCAATCCGATGATCTGATTCATGCGCGCCTTGCGCATATGGTCGACCGGGGTCAGCTTCGGTCCGGCCAGGACGTCATCGATATAGTGATTGATGGCCGCAGTTTCGTACAGCGCGAACCCGTCATGCTCGAACGCGGGTACCTTTCCGAAGGGATGCCGGCGCAGGTGCTCCGGCCTCTCGCCTTCGCCCTTCAGCACGTCGACCTCGACCAGCTTGTAGGACAGCGACTTCTCCGCCAGCGCCATGCGCACGCTGCGCGTGTAGGTGCTGTAGGCCGGACCATAGACGATCGGATCCCCCATCTTTACCCCCGTTTAGATGAATCAGCCCAACGCCGCGGCCGCGGCGGCAGCGGTTTCGCCGGCCACCAGGTCGAAGACCGGCAGGAAGGCCTCGGGCTCCTGGGCGCCGGACAGCGCATATTTCCCGTCGATGATGAAGCACGGCACGCCGCCGATTCCCAGGCGGCGGGCAAACGCGTCTTCGGCCAGTACCGTTTCGGTTTCCTCCGCTCCCTCGAGGAAGGCGTGCGCCTCGGCCGCGTCGAGCCCCGACTCGCCGGCGATCTCCGCCAGCACCATCTTCTCGCCGACGAGGCGCCCGGCGAGGAAATAGGCGCGGAACAGGGCCTCCACCACGGCGTCCTGCTTGCCCCGCGCCTCGGCGAAGCGGATCAGGCGGTGTGCCGCGACCGTGTTGGGTGTGCGCCGGATGCGCTCGAAGGCGAAGGCGATCCCTTCGCGCGCGCCGACGGCCCCGACCGTGTCGTAGATGCGCTGGGCCGATTCCGCCCCGCCGAACTTGGCGGCCAGATAGGCTTGGCGGTCCATGCCCTCCGCGGGCATGCCGGGGTTGAGCTGGAACGCGCGCCAGTGCAGCTGAAGATCGGGCTGCGGGCGAAGCGCGAGGGCCTTGTCCAGCCGGCGCTTGCCGATGAAGCACCACGGGCAGATCACGTCGCTGAAGATGTCGATGCGCATTGGGAAAGAATGCGCCTGCGGGCGATGTCGCGCAAGCGCGCCGGCTCTCTATAATGCCGCCACCGCATCAAGGAGAGAGCGACATGGCCGATCGGCTGACCGGAGGATGCATGTGCGGCGCCGTGCGCTACGAGGCGGTGGCGCCGCTGCGCGGAGTCGCCTTCTGCCACTGCGGCCAGTGCCGCAAATGGCACGGACATGTCGGCGCCTACACCAACGCGCCGCTGGACCGCTTCAAGCTGGTGCGCGGCGACGACCTGGCGTGGTTCGCCTCGTCCGACTTCGCCCAGCGCGGCTTTTGTCGAAAATGCGGATCGAGCCTGTTCTGGCGCCGCAACCAGGGCGACACGATCTCGATAGCGGCCGGCACGCTCGACGGCCCGACGGGGCTGCGCCCGACCAAGCACATCTACGTGCCCGACAAGGGCGACTACTACGAGATCACGGATGGCTTGCCGCAGGAAGGACGCACGGTCTAGAGCCCGCGGACGCCTAGGACCGGCGTCGCTCAGCGGGTTTCACATTTTCCACCCGGCTTCGGGCATATGCGCAACCTGGCGCACGTCCCAGGCGTTGAACTGACGGTGGATGGCGGCCGGCCAATCGATCTTGCACGCGCCGGCTTGCGAAGCGGTATCGTTCAGGACGTGGATCACCGAAGAGATGCGTTGGCGATCCCGAGCATATCCCGGCGAGAAAAGAGCAGCCTAGAAGAGGCTCTCCCGCGCGCGGCGCAGCAGCGCGTCCGCTGTGTCGCTCGCCGAAACCGTTGCCGAAGCGCCGTCGACCCAGACGCGGATCGGCTGCATCACTTCCTCGGTCAGGTTGAAGTCCGAGGCGGAGAGGATGGCGACGATGCGCTGTGTCACCTGACGGCATTCCTCGATCGTGCTGTCGGGCAGCACGACGCAAATCTCGTCGTCGCCCAGGCGCGCGACCAGGTCTTCCGTGCGCACGAGGCCGGCGATCCAGCTTGCGGCCTGCGTCATCAGAAGCTCGCCCGCCTCGCTGAAATACTTGCGCTTGATGTCGCCAAGGTTGCGCAGCGAGAACAGGGCGACGGACAGATGCCGGCCCGCGCGCTGCGCCTGGTCGACCGCGGCTCCGAGATGCAGCTTCAGGAAGTCGGCGGGGTAGAGCTCGATCTCGCTGCCGGGGCGGACGGCGTCGTGGATCGCTCGGTAGGCGCTGCGGATGGTCCAGCGCTGGCGCTGGCGGCGCACCAGCACGCGGATGCCGGCGGCGAGCGCCGATTTCTCGAACGGCAGGCCGAGGGCGATGCTGGCGCCATAGCGATAGGGATCGCAGTCGTCGGTGAACACGCCATCGCCGTGCAGCATCATCACCGGCAGATTGAACAGGCTGGGGTTGTTGCGCAGATGGCTGGCAAGGTACAGCACCGGCTCGGCGGTCTGCGCCCGGTCGGCCGACAGCACCATGGCGTCGAACCGCTCGTCCGCCACGATTGCGCCGGCGCGGTACGGGTCGCTCTCGACCGAAACATCGAAACCGCCGTTGAGCGCCTCGCGCACCTCGTGCTCGGACGTGCTGCCCGAACGGGCAACCAGCATCACGCGGCAGGGAGAATCGGGTTCGCCGCCTGCAGGCTCCGACGCGACCGGAAGGCCCAGCGAGTGTGCGGTCAGCATGCGGCGATCGAGCTCCGCCTGCATGGTGGCAAGGCGGCAGAGCGGGCGGAGGCGCGCCAGCAGCACGGCGTCGCTGAACTTGCCCTCGATCACGTCGTCCGCGCCGGCCAGCACGCTGCGGCAGCGCGCGGCTTCGCTCGGCTGCGTCGCGATGACAACGACGCCGGTGGACCGACCACGCGCGCTGGCCTTCAATGCTTCCGTCGCCTGCGCGACTTCGGACTCGGGCAGCGAGGCGCCGAACATCACGACATCGGGATTCAGCTCGTCCGCGAGCGCCACGGCCGTCAGGCTGCTCGCGGCGGCGGAGACGCGATAGCCGTGGTCGGCCAGCATGACCGCCAGGCGCCCGCGCTCGGCGTCGCGGGCGGCGGCGAGAAGGATATGCGCGGCGTGCGGCATCTCGGCTTTTCCCAAAATCCCTTTTATGGTGAGTTATGCGCGTCATTCGTTAAGGATTCGTGAGGCCGGATGATGTCCCAGCGAGGCGGGTTTTCCGTCGATCTGTCAGGGACTTGCGCGTTCGTCACCGGCGCCGGTTCAGGGCTCGGCCGGCATTTCGCGCTAACCCTTGCGCGTGCCGGGGCCAAGGTTGCGCTCGGTGGCAGGCGCCTCGGCCGCCTGCGCGCGGTGGCAGGCGAGATCGAGGCCTTCGACGCTCGCGCGCTGCCGGTCGTGGTCGACGTCGCCGAACCGGCGAGCGTGCGCGCGGCGGTCGAAGCGGCGGAGGAAGAACTCGGCGCCATCACCGTGCTGGTCAACAACGCCGGCGCCGTCGTGGACAAGCCGGCGCTGGAGCAGGACGAGGCCGACTGGGACAGGGTGCTCGACACCAACCTGAAGGGCGCCTTCCTGATGGCCGGCGAGGTGGCGCGTCACATGCGCCGCCTAGGCCACGCCGGCAGCATCGTTAACATCGCCTCGATCCTGGGCGTGCGCGCCGCCGCGCGGGTCGCCGGCTACGCCGCGTCGAAGGCCGGGCTGATCCAGCTGACGCGCGCGCTGGCGGTTGAGTGGGCGCGCCACGACATCCGCGTCAACGCCATCGCGCCGGGCTATATCGAGACCGACATCAACCGCGACTTCTTCGCGACGCAGGCCGGCCAGGCGATGGTGAAGAAGATCCCGCAGCGCCGCCTTGGACGCCTCGATGACCTCGACGGCGCGCTGCTGCTGCTGTGCTCGCCGGCATCGGCTTTCATGACCGGCACGGTCATCACGATCGATGGCGGGCAGACGGTCACCTTGTGAGGATGGCAACGCCGATGGATCTCTCCCTTTCTCCCGAAATCGAGCAGCTGCGCCGACGCATCCGCGACTTCGTCGAGCGCCATTGCATCCCGGCCGAGGCGGACCCGAAGAACTGGGACGAGCATGAGAACATCGCCGAGGCGGCGCTGGCGGCCCTGCGCGCGAAGGCGAGGGCCGAAGGCCTGTGGGCGCTGCAGACATCGAAGGAGCAGGGAGGCATGGGTGTCGGGCGCGTCGCCATGGCGGCCTGCTACGAGGAGATGGGCCGCTCGATCTTCGGGCCGGTTGCGTTCAACTCGGCGCCGCCCGACGACGGCAACATGATGCTGCTCGATGCCGTGGCAACGCCGGCGCAGAAGGAGCGCTGGCTCCGGCCGATCGTCGAGGGCAAGGTGCGCTCGGCCTTCGTGATGACGGAGCCGGCGCCGGGCTCGGGCTCCGACCCGTCGGCGATGCTGACCAAAGCCGAGAAGCGCGGCGACACATGGGTCGTCAGCGGCCGCAAATGGTTCATCACAGGCGCCGACGGGGCCGAGCATTTCATCCTGATCGCGCGCACGTCGGACGACAGGCGCCGCGGCCTGACGGCATTCCTCCATCACCGCGACCAGCCGGGCTGGCGCGTGCTGCGCCGCATCCCGATCATGGGTCCGGAGGAGCACGGCGGGCATTGCGAACTGGCGTACGACGGGCTCGTGATCAAGGACGAAAGCCGGCTGATGGAGGTCGGCGACGGCTTGCGCGTGACGCAGATCCGCCTCGGGCCCGCGCGCCTGACGCATTGCATGCGCTGGCTCGGCATGGCCAAGCGCGCGCTCGAGATCGCGAGTCCCTACGTGCGCGAGCGCATGAGCTTCGGCCACACGCTCGCCGAGCACGAAGGCGTGCAGTGGATGCTGGGCGAGGCCGTGATGGCGATCGAGGTCGGCCGGCTGCTCACCATGAAGGCCGCCTACAAGCTCGACCGCGGCGAGGTGCCGCGTACCGAGCTTTCCATGGCAAAGGTCCAGGTCGCCGACACGCTGCACAAGGCGATCGACACTGGCATCCAGCTCATGGGCGCGCGCGGCTACTCCAAGGACACGATCCTCGAATGGATGTACCGTTACGCCCGCCAGGCGCGCCTGGTCGACGGCGCCTCCGAGGTGCACAAGATGGTGCTGGCGCAGCAGTACCTGAAGCGCGGCGGCGAGGTATGGGGCTGGGGGTGAGCGCGGGTAGCCAGGACAGGCGTCACGAGTGGCCCGGCGATGGCTCCGGCATCGGGTCTAGAACACGACCAGGAAATTGCTGATCACGCCCAGGACCCGCGTGATCGTGTCGAGCAGGCTGGACACCTGTTGCACCTTCGCCAGCGCCACCTTGAGCTCCTTTGTCGCTTCTCGCAGCTCCGTGCTGCTGGCGGCCATCTTGGCGACGATCATCTCGATGCGGGCGTTGTCGATGGCGAGGATTGCCGGCTGAAGCTTCGCGAAGGTGTCGCGAGCGCGGAAGCGCGTCTCCTTGTCGGCGATCGCATCGATGAAGGCGGGGTCGCGCAACTGGGCGTCGGCCAGCGCGAGGGCATGGCGTGCCTCCAGCAACGCGTCGAGATTCTGCTTGTCGGCAGGCGAGATGGCGGTCGGGGTGAAGCTGTGCTCGCTGACCGTCGTCATGGCTGGCCTCGTTCTACTTCTGCAGCAGGCGGAAGGACCCGGCGATCTTGTCGAGGAAGTCGACGGACTGCTCGAGTTGCGCGAGCGCGCCGGGCTTGCCTTCGACGATACGGACGAAGGTCTGCTCGAGCTGTTCGGCCGCGATGATGCCCTGCGACAGCGGGCTCTCCGGCACGGTGGTGCGCGGCTCGGTCAACAGGCGCTGCCTCCAGTCGAGCGGCAACTGGCGTTGTGGGTCCAGAAAGGCGGCACGCACGTCGCGCTGGATGTTCGCGACGCGCGCCTGCTCGTCGCTGATCCAGTCGCTCGCCTCGGTATCGCGCATGACCTCGAGGACGGTGCGCTGCAGTACGATCGCATTGCCGATCGTCACGTAGTGCTGCTCGATGTGCTTGCGCAGCTGCTCGTTGCGATACGCCCCGACGGCCAGGGTCGAGAACTGGCGGATGGCAACGCCTGCCAGGTTCGGGACGAGGTTGCCGGACAGTGTCGCAATGCGCTGGGCAAGGCCGGCTGCCTTGTTGCCGATCGCCTGCGATTCCGTGTCTGCCGCCAAGCCGGCGAGGGCGGCGAAATAGGACCGCAGGACAGTCGCGTGCTCCTCGGCATTTTGCAGCAGGGCCGAGGTCCTTTTCAGGCCCGCGACGGTCGCGTCGAGGCTGCCGGCCAAGGAGGCATCGAGCGCCTGCCCGTCGCGGATGCGGCCGCTGCGGTTGATTTCCAGCGCGCTCAGCCGGCGCTCGGCCTGATGGTTGAGATAGTAAGTGTAGGTCGACGGCAGGGAGTCGGAAAAGGTCACGCCGGCGCCGGCGAAGCGCGCGAACTCCTCGTTCGTGGCGCCGCATGCCGCGAGGGCGAGCAGAAGCGGAAGAGCGACGGCACGCCGGATCGCACAGGCGCTGCATGTATGCATCGGCAGATGTCCCCCGTGCGCATTCGTCCCGACGGTCAGGACGGCCGCGTCGTCCTGGCGGGCCGGGCCGATATTCTTGTTGTTGGCAGAAACGCTAGGCCGAACGACCGCAGGGTGTCAATTGGCCGGCCTCAAATGATCCGGCTCCGGATCACCGTGACAATGACCTCGGCCGCGATCACGACCGCGAAGATCGTCAGCAGCGTCAGCGCGACCTGGTCCCAGTAGAGCAGGTTGAGCGCGTCGTCGAGCGCCGTGCCGATGCCGCCGGCGCCGACCAGGCCGAGCACGGCCGACTCGCGGATGTTGATGTCCCAGCGGAACAGCGCGATCGACCAGAACGAGGGCTGAACCTGCGGCCAGTAGCCCTTGAGGATGATGCTGGTCCACGGCGCGCCGGTGGCGGTCAGCGCCTCGACCGCGCCCTTGTGCGCCTCCTCCAGCGCCTCGGCCAGGAGCTTGCCGACGAAGCCGATCGAGCGGAAGGCAATGGCGAGCGTGCCGGCGAGCGCGCCGGGGCCGAACACGGCCACGAACAGCAGCGCCCAGACCAGCGAGTTGACCGAGCGCGACGACACCAGGATGAACTTGGCGAACAGGCGCAGCGCCGGCCAGGGCGTGATGTTGGCCGCGGCCATCAGGCCGACGGGCGTCGCCAGCGCCAGCGCGAGGATCGTGCCGAGCGTGGCGATGTGGATCGTCTCGATCAGGGCCGCGTGGACGGTCTTGGGATAGTAGCTCCAGTCGATCGGCCACATGCGGACGAACAGGTCGACCACCTGCGCCGGTGCGTCCTCGAGGAACTCGGGGATGATGTCGATGCTGCGCACGCTCTGCACCAGCGCGGCGACCGCCAGCAGGTAGAAGGCATAGCGCATCAGCCGCTGACGCGGCGTGAAGCGCTGCCACTCGCGCCGGATGCCGGTCCCGGGGGCGATCGCCTGCGCGGTCACTGGCCCGCTCCGATCACTGGAAGGTCCTCCGGATCCATCCGGACAGAACCTCGCCGATCATGATCAGCGTGATGATGAAGATAAGGATGGTCAGCACGAAGTCGTAGTCGAAGCGCTGGAAGGCGGTGAACAGCGTGGCGCCGATGCCGCCGCCGCCGACGATGCCGACCATGGTGGAGTTGCGCAGGTTGGAGTCGAGCTGGTAGGTCGAGAAGCCGATGAAGCGCGCCAGCACCTGCGGCTGCACCGCCATGATCAGCACGTTGGCGAAGCCGGCGCCGGTCGCTCGCACCGCCTCGACCTGCTTGAGCGAGATCTCCTCGATCGCCTCGGCGAACAACTTGGCGATGAAGCCGATCGAGGCGACGATCAGCGCCATGATGCCGGCCAGCGCGCCAAAGCCGACCGCCTTGACGAACAGGATCGCCACGATCACGGGGTGGAAGCTGCGGCAGAGCGCGATCAGCCCGCGCGCCGGCCAAGTGACCCAGTTGGGCATCAGGTTGCGCGCCGCCAGCAGGCCGACCGGCATCGCGGCGGCGACGCCGATCACCGTGGCGATGATCGCGATCTCCAGGCTCTCCGACAGGCCGCGCCACAGGAGGTCCCATTTGCCCATATAGGGCGGCAGCATGCGCACGATGAAGCGTGCCCCGTTGTCGAGGCCTTCGACGAAGCGCGCCCAGGTCAGCTGGAACAGCGAGGCGGCATAGAGCGTATAGGCGGCGAGCGCGATCCAGCCGATGCGCGCCGGCCAGTTGGCCGGGAAGGGATCACGCCGCGTCGCGGCCGGCGCGCCGCCGGCCGGTGCCGTATCGCTCACAGCCAGGCCTCGCCGCCGTAGATCTGCTTCAGGTGCTCGTCGCGCAGGTCGCTTGGAGCGCCGTCGAACACGACGTCGCCGCCGGTCATGCCGACGATGCGCTGGGCGAAGCGCCTGGCCAGCTCGACGTTATGGATATTGACGATCACCGGGATGTCGCGCTTGCCCGCAAGCTCGACCATCAGCTCCATGATCTCGACCGAGGTCTTGGGATCGAGCGACGAGGTCGGTTCGTCGGCGAGCAGCAGGTCGGGCTGCTGCATCAGCGCGCGCGCGATGCCGATGCGCTGGCGCTGGCCGCCCGACAGCGCGTCGGCGCGTTGCGTCGCGCGGTCGGCCAAGCCCACCGCCTCGAGCAGGTCGAAGGCGCCCTCGACGTCGTCGCGCGGGAAGCGTCGGAGCCAGGCGCGCCACGGCGCGACATAGCCGAGCCGGCCGCACAGCACGTTCTCGATCGCGCTCAGTCGCTCGACCAGGTTGTACTCCTGGAACACCATGCCGATGCGTCGACGCGCCGCGCGCAGCGCGGCGCCGCGCAGCCTCGCCAGGTCCTGTCCGAGGAACAGGATCTGTCCGGCGGTCGGTTCGACCAGCCGGTTGACGCAGCGGATCAGCGTGCTCTTGCCGGTGCCGGACGGACCGATGATCGCCGTCAGTCCACGCCCGGCGAAGGTGAGCGAGACGTCGCGCAGCACCGGCTTGCCGCGCACATACTCCTTGCGCAGTCCCTTGAGCGCAAGGGAGCGGTCGACGGATTGCCCGGCGACCGCTCCCGCATCGATGGCGACTGCCGTCACTGCTTCTTCGGTTGCTGCTGTTGCTGCAGCTTCTGCTGCGCCTTCTTCTGCTGGGCGGCGTGCTCCGCGGCGCTTTCCTTCTCGTACTGCGCCTTGTTGTAGGGCGTGCCGCTGGCCTCGGCGACGGTGCGCACGACCTCCCAATCCTTCTTGTACGTGATCGGGTAGAAGCGGTCGTCGCCGTTGAATTCCTTCGTCATCTCCGGCGTGAAGCGGAAATCGTAGAAGCACTTCGTGAGCTTCTGGGCCAGCGCCGGCTCGAGGTCGTGCGCGTAGGCGAAGGACGAGGTCGGGAAGGTCGGGCTCTTGTAGATGACCCGGATCTGCTCCTGCTTGAGCGTGCCGCGCGTGATCATGCGCTCGAGCACGTCGGAAGCGACCGGCGCGGCATCGAAATCGCCCGACGCGACGCCGAGCGCCGACTTGTCATGCCCGCCGGAGTAGACGACCTGGTAGTCCTTCTCCGGAGTCAGGCCCAGGGCGGGAAACAGCGCCCGCGGGGCCAGGTTGCCCGAGTTGGACGACGCCGAGGTGTGCGCCACCTTCTTGCCCTTGAGGTCGGTGATCTTCTGGTACGGGCTGTCGGCCTTGACGACCAGCGCCAGGTGATAGCCGCGGTACTGCTGGGCGGTGCCCTTGGCGGCGAACGGAATGGCGCCCGCCATGTTGACCGCGAAGCCGGTCGGGCCGGTCGAGAAGCCGGCGACGTGCAGGCGGCCCGAGCGCATCGCCTCGATCTCGGCCGAGTTCGACTGCACCGGGTAGTAAACGATCTTCTTCCCCGTGCACTTGGCCAAGTAGGTGGTAAACGGCTTGAAGATGTTCTCGTAGACCGCCGGATCCTCGACCGGCGAGTAGGCGAACACGATGGTCGAGGGATTGCGCTGCTTCTTCTTGTCCTTCGGCACGTCGGCGACGAGGTCGCCGTTCTCATCGCAGTAGAGCTGGTCCAGGTCGCCGCGGTTCTTGCAGCTGTCCTGCGCCTGGGCGCTGCCGGCGCCGAGCACGAACGCGAAGCCCACCAAGCCCAAAAGGCCGCTCTTCCACAGCATCGCTTCCTCCAAGGTCCGTTGTTGCTGTTTCGTTACGAAATAATGACAGTCTTATTACGGCCTCTCGCCGCAAGCGGCAAGCGCGCAATTGGACACGTCGATCAGCCTAGCTCTAGCCACACCGGCTGATGATCGGACGCGTCGGTCTCGGTGTCGACCACGACCGCCTTAATGCGTGGCGCCAGCTCGGCGCTCACGAACCAGAAATCGCGCGCGTGCGGCCCCTGCTGCCACTGCTCACGGTCGAAGATGCCGCAGGTCGGCGCGTGCGGCAGGGCGCCGTGGTGCGCGCGCCAGGCGTCGACCAAGTCGGGCGCCGCGCCGCCGAAGGGCGCCAGCATGGCGCAATAGGGCGGGCTGTCCAGCTCGTAGTTGAAGTCGCCGCCGATGACGCTGCCGGTCGCAGCCGGCAGGTTGGCGTAGGCGCCCGGTCCGGGCTCAGGCGGGCCGCGTTCGTTCGCCACCGCCTCGGCGTGGATGGTGCGCAGCCTGCCGGTCTGTGCCAGCCGCTGCGCCTCGCTGTGGAACTCGAGATGCGTGGTGATCACGCGCAGCGGGCCGTCGCGCGTCTCGACCAGGCAGCAAAGCGCGGCGCGCTTCATGTGCAGCACGCCCGGCGCGGCGGGCCGGGGCAGCGGATGCGTCATGGCGTCGAGCACTTCGAGGCGCGACAGCACCAGGTTGCCGAAGCGGCGGCGCGTGCCGTTCGGGCCGTCGCGGTCGACCGCGACGCCGAAGATCGGCGCATAGCCGGGAAACAGGGAAGCCAGCTCCTTCATCTGGTCGACCGTTTCGCCGCCGCCCATTTCGCCATAGTTGATCGCGACTTCCTGGAAGCACAGCACGTCGACCGGGCCGCGCCGTCGCGCCACTTCGGCGATGCGGCCGAGGTCGATGCAGCCGTCCACGCCCTTGCCGTACTGGATGTTCCAGGTGAGCAACAAAGTCATTCGATCCGCCCTTCGCGCGTGCGACGGCGGCGAGGGTTGCGCATTGCCGCGCGCTTGGCAATGCTGCGGGCTTTCAAGCGCGAGGAGCAGCCGTGGACAACGTTTCCACGACCGACCGCAGCTTTGGGGTCCCGCCGGCCGAGACGCTCGCTCGCATGAGTGGCCTCGAGTTCCTTGCGGCGATCATCGCCGGCACGCTGCCGTCGCCGCCGATCTGCCGGACGCTCGATTTCCGCTTGCTCGAGGTCGACAAGGGCCGGGCGGTGTTCGTCGGCAACCCGGCGCGCGCCTTCTACAACCCGATCGGCAGCGTGCATGGCGGCTATACCGCGACGCTGCTCGATTCCTGCATGGGCTGCGCCGTGCACACCATGATGGAGGCCGGGCGCGGCTATGCGACGCTGGAGCTGAAGGTGAACCTGGTGCGGCTGATCACCGAGGCGACCGGCACCGTCCGCGCCGAAGGCCGTATCATCCACGCCGGCCGCACCACCGCGACCGCCGAGGGCCGGCTGACCGATGCGGCCGGCAAGCTGCTGGCGCACGGCACCACGACCTGCGCCGTGTTCGCACTCTGATCCACTCTCTCACGACGTCTTGAACGCCGGCGCCATTGACGCTGCAGCGGCGGCGGGCAATCGATGCGGGGGCTGACGGACCTTGAATGGAGGGATAGCGATGGCTGCTTCGTCGACCGGGTCGCGCCTGATCGTTCCGGCCCTTGCCGGGCTCTATGACGCGCTGGCTTGCGCCGCCTATCCGATCGTGCGCATCACGGCTGGCCTGTTCCTCATGCCGCACGGCGCGCAGAAGCTGTTCGGCCTGTGGGGAGGCAACATCCAGGCGACCGCGGGCTTCTTCGAAAAGGTCGGACTCGTGCCCGGCCTGCCGCTTGCCTATCTCGTCGGCTTCGTCGAGTTCTTCGGCGGCCTCTGCGTGGCGATCGGCTTCCTGACGCGCCCCTTCGCCGCCGCCTGTGCCATCCTGCTGTTCGTCGCCGCGTTCAAGGTCCATCTCGGCGCCGGCTTCTTCGTCAACAAGGGCGGCTACGAGTATGCCTTGATGTGGGCCCTGATGATGGTCGCGGTGTTCTGTCGCGGCCCGGGCCCGTTCTCGGTCGACCGGAGGATCGGCAAGGAGTTTTAGGCGCGCGTTGATCCGCGCGCCCTCCATTTGAATCTGGCGGCCGGATCAGCGGCCGCCCAGGCGCGCGTTGATCCGCACGCCCTCCGTTTGATTCTGGCGCCTTTCGACGGGCTCAGGGGTATCAACGGCCGCCCGGCCGTTCACAGGTCGATATAGGTCGTCCGCAGGCTCTCCGTCATGAAGAGCCGTTCCGTCGGCTCGTCCGCCGGGTCGTAGAGTGTGGCGCCGATCAGGGCACTGGCGATCTCTCCGACGTCTGATCGCAGGAGCATGACGTGCTCGCCGGGAACCCGCCGGTCGCCGGAGACGACACAGTAGCCGATCGTGCGGGTCGCCCGCCGGCGAACCACCATCGACAGGAACCGGTTGAAGATCCCGGACACGCGCTCGGGCGGAAAGCTCTCGTCGATGAAGCGCTCGAGCGGCGAGGGTTGGAACAGCCGCTTCACGTGCGCGCCGATGAGGCGGCAACGGAAGCGGTGCGGCGGCACATAGCCGTAGATCCACAGGCAGGGAAGGATCGACGGGATGGCGGTGGGATCGATGCCCTTGCGCCGGCCATCGGCCGGTCGCCCCGGCGCGAGAGCCGAGAGGCGCAGAGGGGCCGCAGGCGTTCGTCCTGAACGACGGAGAACTTCTCCAATCTGCCAGTTTCCGCCGCCAGCGGTCGCGGAGGCAGGCCGGTCGCGGGGACCCCGCACTATCCGGACCCATCTCCGCCGATCACACGCGGGCGTCTTATCGGCGCGACCGCGGATGGCCACCTCGCCTACGCGCCGCCCGACAGGAACGGCGCGACCACCGCCAGGAAGGCGTCCGGCCGCTCGGCGTGGACCCAATGGCCTGCATCCGCCACGCGCTCGATGCGCGCGCGCGGGAACAGGCGCCTCATGGTCGGCTCGTGCTCGGGGCGCACATAGTCGGAGCGGGCGCCGGCGACGAACAGCGTCGGTCCGGCATAGGCAATCCCGGCCGGAACTGCCGGAAAGCCGGTGAGGTCCGGCATGGCGCGCTCGATCGCGTCCAGATTCAGGCGCCAGCGGCTATGCCGGCCTTCGACCACGAGGTTCTGCAGCAGAAAGGCGCGCACCGCGGCATCCGGCACGGCCGCCGCGAGCGGAGCATCGGCATCGGCACGCCGCGTCACCCGGCTCAGGTCGAGCGCCCGCATGGCTCGCACGAAGGCAAGCAGGGCCGGCGGATTGGCAGCGGGCGCCACGTCGACCACGACCAGACGCTCGACGACCGCCGCATCGGCGAGCGCCAGCACCATCGCGGTCTTGCCGCCCATGCTATGGCCAACCACGGCGACACGGCCGAGCTCGCGCGCCGCCACGAACGCCCGCACGTCCTCGGCCATCTCGGCATAGCTCATGGTCTCCGCCCATGCGGAGGCCCCGTGGTTGCGCAGATCGAGCGTGAAGACGCGATACGAGGCCGCGAGCTTCTGCGCGATCGAGGCCCAGTTGCGCCCGGACCCGAACAGCCCGTGCAGCACCAGGGCTGGCGGTCCGGTGCCGTATTCCGTCGCGGCGAGCGCGACGGTCATGGCAATGCAGCGCGAGCGAAGCGAATCGTCGCCCTCACTCCGGCCGCATGCCGGCTTCTTGCACCCCGCCAGGCGTGGCGCGCTACATCGCCCTCTTCGGCGCCGTCTGCAGCAGCTCCTGCAGCTGCGCCTTCCAGAACTTGGCCATGCCGGTTGTGCCATGGCCGCGCGTCTCCGCGCTGGCGGGGACCAGATGGAGCCGGGCGTTCTTGATGCGCTTCAGCTCTCGCTCCATGATGCCCGTCTCCGGCGGGTTGCGCTCGTCGTCGGCCGAGTTGATCGCCAGGACCGTCGCCTTGATCTTCTCGAGCCCGGGCGAGGGGTCGTAGTCGCGCGACGAGTCCCACTGGTAGAGGAAGTCGTTGGCATCGGCGCGCAAGGGCGCGTTGAGGCGGCCGTCGAGCATCTTGTCGGCCAGCGCCCGCGTCGGCGCGTTCTTCTGGTACCACAGCGTGCCGCCGTTGGTCGCGATGCCGAAGAACACGTTTGCCGCCTTGAACGCCTTCGGCTGTTCCGCGTACTCGCCGTTCTTCCAGTCTGGATCATTGCGAATCGAGTCGATGACCAGCCGCCGCATCATCCAGTTGCGGCTCGACATCTCGGTCGGCTGCGACGCCATCGGCACCATCACGTCCATGAAGTCCGGATATTCGATGCCCCAGATCCAGGTGTGCATGCCGCCCATCGAGTTGCCGATGACCAGGCGCGCATGGCGCACACCCAGCGCCTCGGTCACCACCTTGTGCTGCGCGGCGACCATGTCGTTGTAATTATAGCGCGGGAACTTGGCGCGCATGCCGTCGGACGGCTTGGACGACTTCCCGTGTCCGATCGCGTCGGGCAGGATGATGTAGTACCTGGTCGCGTCGAGCGGTTGGCCGGGGCCGAACAGCTCGCCGGCAAAGCCTGCGCCAAGCATGCTCGCGGCCGAGCCGGTCGTGCCGTGCAGCACCACCACCGGCTCGCCCTTCGGATCGCCAACCGTGGTCCAGTGCAGGCGCAGCTCCGGCATCACCTCGCCGGTGTGGAACTTGAAATCCTTGACGACGTGGTCGCCTTCCTTCGGCGGGGGAAAATCCGCCGCCCACGCCGCGCCGGCAATGAGGGCGAGCGCCGCCCCGGCGACTGTACGCAGCAGGACACCCGGCTTTGCCATGCATTCCCCCCGTATTTGATTTACTTCCCTGTGTTGAAGCATGCGCCGGCGGTTCAGGCAGATCAATGGTCGGGCGGGCGAAAAGACTTGCATCACCGGCAATCTCAATCGCTCGTTAAATCGCCCCCGCTAGAACCCACCCGGGAAACAAAGAACGCCGCCAGGGACGAGACACCCGCACCACGACCAGCCGCCCGTGAGATGACGACACCTGTAGTTCCCAACTTCCGCACGTTTGCGCAGTACGACGACCGGGACTTCTCCGGGCGCAATCTTGACGGGCTGAAGATCCTCGACCGCCGCGTCAAGGGTGCCACCTTCACCGGTGCGTCGCTGCGCAGCGCCATGTTCGACCGCAGCAGCTTCGTCGATTGCAGCTTCGCGTCCGCCCTGCTCGACGGCGCCAGCCTGAAACGCACCGTGCTCGAGAACTGCGACTTCACCGGCGCCAGCCTGATCAAGGTCGACGCGCACCAGGCGGTCTTCCGATCGGCCAAGGTGATGTCGTATGCCGGCTCGGAGACGATCAAGATGGACAGCGCCGTGGCGATGACGTTCGACGGCGCCACGATCGACGACTCGAGTTTCCATGGCGCGCGGCTGAGCAACGCGTCGATGGTCAACGTGTGCGCCAGGAACGTGGACTTTCGCGAGGCCAACCTGGAAGGTGCGCGTTTCGACAAGTGTACCCTGGCGGGATCCAACTTTGCCGGTGCGAAGCTGCATGGAGCGGACTTCTCGCAGTCGGCCGATGCACGCGAGGTTCTTTCGGAGTGGGCACTGAGTGTGGTTACGATGAAGCAGAAGATGTCCAATGACGACCTGATCGGTGCCGTAGCCCAGCACGAAAAATGGCTGAAGAGCGGCGGCAAGTCGGGCGCGCGCCTCGTGCTGCGGGCGACCGACATGACGCATGCCTGCCTGGACGGCCGCGACCTGTCGGGCAGCGACCTGCGCGAGTGCCGGCTGGACTTCGCCAGCCTCAAGAACGCGCGTCTCATCGCCGCCGACCTGCGCGGTTGCAGCTTCACCCGCGCCGACCTCAGCCATGCCGACCTGCGCGGGGCCGAGATCGAGAGCGATGCGCTGGTGCGCGCCGTGGCGACGGGCGTGCGGGCGTAGGGCCCAGGCTAGGCCGGCTTGTTCAGCGGCCGGACCGGCCTGCCGTCCAGGAAGCCGCTTATGTCCTCGACGGCCTCGCCGTAGAACACGCGATAGTTCTCCTCGATGACGTAGCCGAGATGCGGCGTCAGGACGATGTTGTCGAGGCTTCTCAGCGGATGGCCGGCGGGCAGGGGCTCCTCGTCGTAGACGTCGATGCCGGCGCCGGCGAGGCGACGTTCGCGCAATGCCGCGATCAGCGCCTTCTCGTCCACGATCGGGCCGCGCGAGGTGTTGATCAGCACGGCGTCCGGCTTCATGCGCGCGAGCTCCGCCGGGCCGATCAGGCCGCGCGACCGGTCGCCCAGCACGAGGTGGATCGTGACGATGTCGGCCTGCGACAGGAGCGCGCCCTTGTCGACGAGCGTGGCACCGGCCACGGCCGCGCGCTCGCCGGTCAGGTCGGGCTCCAGGCGATCACCTTCATGCCGAAGGCCTGGCCGATGCGCGCGACCTGCGCGCCGAGGCGCCCGAGCCCGAGCACGCCCAGCACCTTGCCGTTGAGGCCGCGGCCGAGCGTCGTCTGCCACTTCCCGTCGCGCATGCCCCGGTCCTCGCGCGGGATATGCCGCAGCAGCGCCAGGATCAGGCCCCAGGTGAGTTCCGCCGTCGGGTAGGCGAGGCTCGCCGTGCCGCAGACCTGCACCCCGCGCGCAGTCGCGGCGTCAAGGTCGATCGCGGCGTTGCGCATGCCCGTGGTGACGAGCAGCTTGAGCCGCGGAAGGCGTTCGATCAGCGTGCGCGGGAACGGCGTGCGCTCGCGCATCGCCACGATGCAGTCGAACGGTGCGAGGCGCTGGGCCAACGTGTCCTCGCCGGCGATCGGCGCTTTGAACGCGGTCGCCTCGGCGCGCGGCTTCAGGCTGGCCCAGTCGGCGAGCCCGAGCGCGGCATTCTGGTAGTCGTCGAGGATCGCGATGCGCATGGTCGTCCCTTCCCCCGGAGTCGGCGCGGCCCCTTATAGCGGCCGCACCGATCCGGGAGAATAGGCGGCGCATCAGAAGACGCGTTCGACCGGCAGTCCCAGGGCCATGGAGCCCGCATATTCCGCCTGCGGCCCCGACTGCAGCGGATGGTAGCGCGCGGCCTGAATATCGCGGAAGCGGCGCTCGAGCCCGGCCGAGCGGTAGAACCCGGCACCGCCAGCCAGCTCCATGGCCTGCTCGACGGCGGCGATCGCGTGGCGCGCGACGAGATGGCGCCCGATCATGACCTGGTTGACGGTGCCGCTCGACGGCGCGTCGAGGCGGACCGCGGCCAGCATCGACTCGTGCGCCAGGCGCGCCGCGGTCAGCTCCGTTTCCATCTGGCCGGCAAGCTGGACGGCGTGCGGGTTGGGCACCTTGCGCCTTGCCAGCGCGATGGCGATATCGCGCGCACTCTCTGCGACGCCGAGATAAACCGCATAGATCAGCGGAAAGGCGATCGTGGCGATGGTCTGGAACACCGGATGCCATTCGCCGGCCTTGCGCCGGACGGCGACGGCGGCCTCCGGCACGACGTGCCCTTCGATCAGCACGTCGTGCGATCCGGTGCCGCGCATCCCGAGCGTCCGCCAGGTATCGAGCACCTTCACGTGCGGCGATTTCATGGGCACGCCGAAATGCAGCACCATCGGCGCTTCGCCTTCCGATTCGAGCACAGCACCCGTCATCAGGATGTCGCCGGTCGGCGCGCCCGAGGTGAAGACCTTGCGCGCGTTGATGCGGTAGCCGCCTTCGACCTTTTCCGCCTTGCCCGAGCCGGCGATCCAGTCGGATCCGCCGCTCGACAGCAACATGATGCGTTCGTTGGCGATGCGCTTGAGCAGCGGCTCGACGGCTTCGACCTTCTGCTGCTTCCAGCGCCAAGCCGGGATCGCGACCTGATGGGTGTGCATGGAGAAGGTGAGGGCGGTCGAGCCGCAATGATGGGCGAGGGTCCGCAGCATGGCGGCAAGCTCGTCGACATCCGCGCCGCCCCCGCCGAGCTCGCGCGGCACGCCCGCCTCGACCAGCCCCGATTCCTTCAAGAGGGCGATGTTCTCGGCGACGTACCTGTCCTCGTCGGGCGTCGTGTCCGCCCGGCGGGCGAACGCGGCGCCCAGCTCGCGCGCGATCTCCACCGGGCTTCGCGGTAAAGCCGCAGTGCTTTTCAGCACAGTTGTGGCGCTCATGGATGTGTCTCCTTGGGGCATGGTGGGGAACGAAGGCCGGCGGCCCTCGAGTGCGCGCGATCATGGCGCGCTTGGTGCCGCGGTCTCCAGTCCTCGAACTGTATCGGGGGTCCGCCGCGGCCTGCGTCCACCGATTGGAGGAGGCGGTTTCCCGGTGACGTCGGTCCAGCCCCTCGGTACAGTTTCTGCACCGCGGCGCCGGATCACTCCGGGCCGCGATTGGAGGATGTATGCCGGAACGGTCCGATCTAGGGAGCTACGGCCAGTTCTGCCCGGTCGCCATGGCGGCAGAGATCATCTGCTCGCGCTGGACGGCGCTGGTCGTGCGCGAGCTGCTGTGCGGCTCGACGCGGTTCAACGACCTCCGCCGCGGCTTGCCGCTCATGTCGCCGACTCTCCTGTCGAAGCGGCTCAAGCAGCTGGAGGAAGCGGGCGTCGTCGTGGCCGTGCCCACGGGACAAGCTGGCGTCGTCGAGTACAAGCTGACCGAGGCCGGCGAGGATCTTCGTTCCGTGGTCATGTCGATCGGCATCTGGGGCCAGCGCTGGGTCGAGTCGTCGCTGTCGTTGAAAAACCTGGACCCGTCGTTGCTGATGTGGGACATGCGCCGCAGTCTCAATCCGACGCCTCTGCCGCCGCGGCGCTGCACCATCAGCTTCGAGTATCCGGAGTTGGAGGCGGCCAAGCGCTCCTGGTGGCTGGTGATCGACGGCGGCAAGGTCGACCTGTGCTCGGTCAATCCGGGCTTCGAGGTCGATCTCTATGTTCGCGGCTCGCTTCGCAGCATGACCGCAGTCTGGATGGGGCTGTCGACCGTGCAGAAGGAGATCGAGGGCGGCCAGATCGAACTCATCGGCGACCGGGCGATCGCCCGGTCGATGCAGCAGTGGCTCGGCCTCAGCGTCTTTGCCAAGGAAAAGAGCCGGGTTTCGACGTGACCAGAACCGCCCATCCGCTGGGCGCAAGATCGTTATTTTTCATGATAGTAGACGGCCTTCTTGACGTGGGGCCGTTCTAAGCCGGCATCTGCCGCTGCGCCAGTTCGGCAAACAGGCGCCCGGCCGCGATCAGCTCCTCGTAGCTGCCGCGCTCGACGATGCGGCCCTGGCGCAGCACCAGGATCATGTCGGCCTTGCGCACGGTCGACAGGCGATGCGCGATGATGAACGTGGTGCGGCCCCGCATCAGCGTCTCCAGCGCCTGCTGGATCAGCGCCTCGGTTGCCGTGTCGAGCGCGCTGGTCGCCTCGTCGAGGATCAGGATCGGTGGGTCCTTCAACAGCGCGCGCGCGATCGCCAGGCGCTGGCGCTCGCCGCCGCTCAAGTTTACGCCGCGCTCGCCGACCATGGTGTCGTAGCCCTTGGGCAGCGGGCTGATGAAATCATGTGCCTGGGCCTTGCGCGCGGCCTCCTCGATCTCCGCCTGCGTCGCCTCGGGCCGGCCGATGCGGATGTTCTCGCCGATCGTACGACTGAACACGGCGCTGTCCTGGAACACGACGCCGACATTGGCGCGCAGCGATTCCAGCGTCACATCGCGGATGTCGTGGCCGTCGACGCGGATTGTGCCCGACTGCGGGTCCCACAGCCGGCTCAGGAGCGCCATGGTCGTGCTCTTGCCCGAGCCCGTCGGGCCAACCAGCGCGACCGACATGCCGGCGGCGACGGAGAAGCTGAGATCGTTCACCGCCGTGCGCGCGCCATCGTAGGAGTGGGTGACGCGGTCGAACTCCACGTCGCCGCGCACGCGTCCGAGTGCGACCGCGCCCGGTCTGTCGCCGACGCCGGGCGTCGTGTCGAGCACCTCAAAGTAATCCTTGAGCGCCGGTACCTGGAAGAACAGGCTGGAGATGAAGCCGGTCGCATTCTCCAGCCGCCCGATCAGCATCGTGGCGAAGCCCATGAAGCTGACGATCTCGCCGACCGTGATCTCGCCCCGGAAATGCAGGACGCTGCCAAGAAGGAATATGCCGATCACGGTCACGGTCGAGGCCATACGGCTCAACACGGTGACAAGAGCCCACAGGTTCAGGACCGGGAACTGCGCCGCCAGCAGGCGCTCGATCACCGCGCCGAGCTCACGCGCCTCCAGCGCCAGCCGCACGAAGCTCTGCACCAGCATGACGTTGCCCAGCGCGTCCCCGGCGCGGGCGGCCAGCTCGGAGTTGTAGTCCTCGACCGCGTGCTGGGCGCGCCAGGTCTTCTCGATCACCAGCCTGTTGATCACCGTGAAGACCGCCATCAGCGCGACCAGCAGCAGGCCCATCTTCCAGTTCATCCACAGCGCGACCGGAAGCAGGGAGAGCACGGCGACGAAGGTCGACAGATGCTCGCGGAAGAACGACAGCCACAGGCCGAACATGTGGTCAGCGCCGGTCAACATGACCTTCAGGAGCCGACCGGAGTGCTCGCGCTGATGGAACGACGCCGGGAGGCTCAGCACGTGCTCGAAGTACATCGCCACCGCGGCCAGACGCCGGCGATGCGCCAGACGATCGGCGTGCAGCGCGACGAGGATGCTGGCGGCGATGCCGAAGAAGCCGACCGCGCACCAGATGCCCATGAGCTGCATGGTCATCGCCCAGTTCTCGCTGGGCGTCCGCGCGGCGCTGGTGGCGAGCACGTCGATCACGCGCCCGAACAGGATCGGCTCGACGAAGCTGATGCCGGCAAGGCCGAGATTGCCGAGGACCAGGACGACGGCGAGCCGCCGCTCCGGCTGCAGCAGGCTCAGCACCCGGCCATAGACGCGCGTGAAGTTCACGACGCGCCCTCTTGGCGTGCTAGCCGTCGTCTGTCCGTGACATGGATCATCGCCTCTTCTTCCCCGCGGGCGGCTTCCGGGCCTTCGCCCGGGTGCGGCTATTCGTCTTCGCCGCGGCCCGTTTCGCCGCCTTCGTGGCCGGCTTCCGGAACACCTGCAGGGTCTTGAAATCGGGCTCCGTGATCATCTCGCGCTGCTGTCGCAGCGCGGCGATGTTGGGGATCGCTTTGTCGTAGGACATCGACTTCCGGTAGAACAGCATGCGGCCGCCGGGCTTGAGCTTGTCCCACAGCAGCCGCGCCACTTCCAGGTCGGTCATCGCGCCGTAGGCGTCGTTCCGCTCGGTGCGGAACTCGCACAGATGGAACAGCGTGGCCACGTCGAGCGGCGGCAGCAGCCGCGCGTCGAGCTGGTAGATGTCGCCGAAAAAGGCCTTGTAGCTGCCAACCACCTTGGGCCGTTCGATCGCCAGCTTGACGTAGCGATCGTACTCGCCGGGCGAGGCGGTGATGCCCAGCACGGCATTGCCGCTGCCGCTCTCCGCGCTGCGCTGGCCGACCACGTGGTGCGCGCCCGTTCCCATGTGGAAGATGGTCGCGTTGGCGATGCCGCGGTCCGCCAGGAAGTCGAGGAAATGCAGATCGCAGGGACAGCCTTCCTCGTGCAGCTCCCAGGTGTCGTCGTAGATGTGAAGCGTCCCGTCCAAGTCTTCGTCTCCCGTCCGTTGGTTCTGGTCGTTCCCGCATTAGGCTGCCTAATCCGCCAAGGCGGCGCGACCGGGTTCGGCGGCAGCCCGCAGCCGGGCGCCGTCCTCGGTCTTGTCGAGTGCGATGACCCGGTCGTGGAACCGCTTCATGCCCCCGTGCTGGGCGACGCTGATGATGGTCGCATCCGGCAGGTCGTGGCAGAGCAGGGCCATGATCGCGGCCTGGCTGTCCTCGTCGAGGGCGGCCAGCGCGTCATCCAGCACTACAACGTCCGGGCGCTGCAGGATCAGCCGGGCGATGGCGAAGCGCTGGCGCTGGCCGCTCGACAGGAGCTGATCCCACCGCTCGACGTCGTCGAGCCGCGGCGCCAAGGCACCGATGCCGCAGCGGGTCATCGCCGCGACGATCGCGCCGTCGTCCGCGTCGAGCCGGTCGTGCGGATAGCAGAGCGCCTCGCGCAAGCTGCCGAGCGGCAGGTGGGCACGCTGCGCGACATAGCCCAGCCGCATGCCGGGCGGTAACCGGACGGATCCCGCGCCCCACGGCCACAGCCCCACGATGGCGCGCGCCAGCGCGCTCTTGCCGGTGCCGGACTCGCCCGTCAGCATCAGCTTCTCGCCGGGCGCGATCGACAGATCGACGTCGCGCACCATTGCCCGCCCCTGGCGGTTCGCCACGGTCAGCCCGTCGACATGGATGCGGCCGTCGCCGCTGGCCCCGATGGCGATGGCGCTCAGGTCCGGCCGGTCGAGGTCCGCGTCGAGCTCGCGCATCGACTGGATCAGGCCGCCGACGCGGCGCGCCGAGGCGTGCCAGATCGACAGCGCCCTGTAGTTGTCGAAGGCCCAGGCGACGGCGGTTTGGAACGGCACATAGGCGCTGGCCAGTTGCATCATGCCGCCGAGCGTCAGCTCGCCCGAAAGATACTTGGGCGTCGCCAGGAGGAGCGGGACAACGGGCTGGAGGACCCCGTTGGACTTCTGGATCAGCGTCAGCTGGCCGTCCTGGCGCACGACGGTCATCCAGCGCTTCACCAGCGAGTCCAGGCCACGCCACAGGAGCGCGCGCTTGCCCTTCTCGCCACCGGACATGGCGATGCTCTCGGCGTTCTCGCGTACGCGCATCAAGCCGAGGCGGAAATGCGCCTCGGCCTCGTTGCGCGCGGCCATGTTGCGCGGCAGGGTGCGGCCGCAGTAGAGCATCAGCGTGGTCAGGCCGGTCGCATGCACCAGCCCGGCGAGCACCATGTAGCCGGGGATGGCGATGTCGGCGAGCATGATCGAGCCGCCGACGACCCAGAGGATGCCGGCGAAGCTCAGGATCGACACGGCCGCGCCGAGGATGCCGATATAGAAGTCCATCACCGGCTCGGTGGCCCAGCGGATGTCGTCGGCGATGCGGTATTCGGGCACGGTCGCCTCGGGATCGCCGGCGCTGTTCAAGTGGTAGAAGCGCTGCCGGCCCAGCCAGCGGTCGGTCAGATGGCGCGTGAGCCAGGCGCGCCAGCGCACCTGCAGCGTCTCGCGTGCCAGGACGAGGCCGACTTCGTTGCCCGTGGCGACCAGGACGATGACGAGCAGGCCGGCCAGCGACCAGCCGAGCCGCAGCGAGTCGCGTTGTTCCAGCGCGTCGAAAAACCAGCGGTTCCACATGCTGAAGCCGACATTGCCGGCAATGCCGACCAGCACGGCGAAGCCCAAGGCAAGGAAGAGGGCCCAGGCCTCGAGCGTCGTCCCGCCGCGCCAATAGCCGGTAGCGGCCGGCACGAACACGCGCGCAACCAAACGATCGTCACCAGCCTGCGGGGACGCGCCTGAGTACATTTACTCACTCTGCCGTGGATCACGGAAATTTGAAACGGCTAATCCGTGTTGCGGCGCAGTGATTGCCGCTGCCGGCAGTCGGTCGCCATCGCTTCGCGTTCACCGGCTCCGGCCGAGCGGCGGCGGTCGCCGGGGCTCCCAGGACTCGGCTTGGTCGAGCAGGCATGAACTGCCGTCGGGAAGGCTGAACAGGACCGTCCAGCCACCCGAATCCGACGTTATCAGCTCGATCATGACGCCGCTGCCGATCATGCCGAACTGCGTCGGCTCTCCCTTGGGGTCTACCGGTGAACTGCGTCAGGACGTCCCTGCGATCACCGCAGAGGGCTGGCGCCTGCTGTGCGAGCGCGGAACCTGCGCAGGCGGCGAGCATCCGTTGCTGCGGCAAGCACGCTGCGCATCGCCAACCTCCTGACGGGGCGCCGAAACGCAGGGCCGATACGGCTTGCCCTTTGGCTTGTTGTGTCGCCCGACGTTCGATCGGCTGCCTTGACCCAGGTCAACAAACTCGATGGACCATCCATCGGCGCCTCTCCCCTGGCGCTCAGGCCGCGGCAGCCCGGTGTTCCCCGCGCGGCTTCCCAGACGTCGCGGGCGGCCCCCGCATTGATGGCGGCGAAGCCGAGCCCGACGATCAGATCGGGCCACGTCGAGAAAGTATAGCTGGTGATCGATCCGGCGGCGATGATCGCCGCATTCGCCAGCACGTCGTTGCGGGCGGAAAGGAAGGCGGCCTCGCCGAGGCTACGCCCTGGCGACGAAAACGCGCCAGCATGAGGGCGCAGACGAAGTTCACCGCAAACTCGACGCCGAAACAGGAAAGGTTCAGCGCCGCGACGAGCCTCACGGTACGCCGCACGCGATCCTTCGGCATCAGCTGGGTCGACGATGTCATGCGTGGCGGCGGCCAGGCTCTCACGGGCCGCGACCGATCGTCCAGCGCGGCCGGAACGCCGATGGCCGGAAATCGCGGCCGTCGCGAGCATCGCGCGAGGCGCTTCGCTTCATGCCCGATGCGCGATGTGGCATGATCGGCACGAGGGGTTTCGGCAGGAGCACCGATGGGGATGAGGTCGGCGGCCGCAATCGCCGTCGCTGGGGCGATGTGGTTGGCATCGAGCTCGCTGGCCCAGCCGGCCGGCGGCGAGCGACGCGTCGCGCTGGTGATCGGCAACAGCGCCTATCGCGAGGCGCCGCTCAAGAACCCGGTCAACGACGCCCGCGCCATGGCCGCGCGCCTGGGCGCGCTCGGCTTCGAGGTGGTGGCGCGCGAGAACGCGACTCGCCAGGGCATGGCCGAGGCGGTGGCCGAATTCGCGCGCAAGCTCGGGCCGGATACGGCGGCGCTGGTGTACTACGCCGGCCATGGTGTGCAGTCGCGCGGGCGCAACTACCTGATCCCGGTCGACGCGCCGCTCAAGAGCGAAACCGACCTGCGCTTCCAGACGGTCGACGTCGGCGCGCTGACGGACGAGCTGGAGCAGGCGCAGGCGCGTGTCAGCTTCCTGATCCTCGACGCCTGCCGCAACAACCCGTTCGAGCGCCGCATGCGCGGCGCGCAGCGGGGACTGGCGGCGATCGACGCGGCCAAGGGCACGTTCATCGCCTACGCCACCGCGCCGGGATCGGTCGCCGCGGACGGGGACGACGCCAACGGCGTCTACACGGCGGCGCTGCTGCGCGCGCTCGATCTGCCCGGACTCAAGGCCGAAGAGGTATTCAAGCGCGTGCGCATCGAGGTTTCGGAAGTCACCAAAAGCCAGCAGGTGCCATGGGAGTCGTCGTCACTGACCGGCGACTTCGTGTTCAATCTCGCCGCGGTGCCGGCATCCGCACCGCCCACCGCGGCCGCGGTCGACCGCGAGGTCGTGTTCTGGCAGTCGATCCAGGCGAGCCGACGCGCGGGTGATTACGAGGCCTATCTGGCGCGCTACCCGAACGGCGAGTTCGCACCGCTGGCACGGGCCCGGCTGGCCGAACTGCAATCGGCCCCGGCGACGCCGGTCATGCCGGGCGCATCGGCAAGCCGGCCGGCGTCCGCGCCGCCGCAGCTCGCCGCCGCGCCGGCACCGCCGCCTCAGGTCGCCGTCGGGGCACCGATCGGCTGCTTCAAGGACAAGGGCAACCCGCTGGTGCTGAAGGGCCGCGACCTGGACGGCCGCGTCATGAACTGGCGCGGCATGACGCCGGAGTTCTGCGTCGAGCAATGCGCCAAGCACGGCTTCGCCTATGCCGGCCTGCAATACGGCAGTTTCTGCTTCTGCGGCAACAGCTACGGCAGCAACGGCCCGGCGACCAACTGCAACATCCCCTGCAACGGCGACGAGCGCCGGACCTGCGGCGGGGAGTGGGCGAACCACGTGTACCGGGCGCGCTGAGCCGATCGTACGCTCCCATCGGCAGCCAGCCACTGCGCGCGCGGCCCTGAACCAGCCTATGCATCGCTGCCGCTGCCCCAATTCGGGATCGGAGCGAGGCGATGTGATAGATTTCCTCGGCTTGGCGGAGACTGCTATGCGGGCCGACCGCGGTGCGGGGCTTGTAGCGTGCCGTACGTTCACGCCGGGGAGGACGGGGAAAAGTCATGGCGCGAATGAAGGGTGCCGATCTCATCACCGACTATCTGGTCAAGAGCCGGATTCCCTACGTGTTCGGGATCTGCGGCCACGGCAATGTCGGCATGCTCGACTCGCTCTATCACGCGCGCGACCGCATCAAGATGGTGTCGCCGCGGCACGAGCAGGTGTCGGTCCACATGGCCGACGCGTATTTCCGCGTGCGGCACGAGCCGGTCGCGACGCTGACCTCGTGCGGGCCCGGCTCGTGCAACATCGTCATGCCGCTGGCCACCGCGCTTTCGGATTCCTCGGCCGTGCTGGCGATCACGGCCAACGTCGCGACCCAGCAGTTCAACCGCAGCCCGTTCCAGGAGATCAACCGGCATTTCCAGGCCGATTTCCCCAACATCGTGCGGCCGGTGGTGAAGCGCAGCTTCCAGCCGACGCGCGTCGACATGCTGCCGCTGACCATGCGCCAGGCGATGACGACGATGCTGTCGGGCCGGCCCGGCCCGGTGAACGTGGACGTTCCCTACAACGTGTTCCAGGAGGAGGACGACATCGAGGTGCCGCCGGCGGCGCCCGTGTTGCACGCGCAGCGCAGCGGCGCGTCGCCGGAGCAGGTGGCGGCCGCCTACGAGCTGATTGCGAAGGCGAAGCGTCCGGTCCTCTTCGTCGGCCACGGCGTGACCCTGTCGGAAGCGAGCCGGGAGCTCACGGATTTCGTGCGTCGGCTGCAGATCCCGGTGATCTCCTCGCCCAACGGCATGGGCTGCTTCGACATGGACGACAAGCTCTCGCTCGGCTTCATCGGCCGCAACGGCGCCTATCCGGCGAACGAGGCGGGGCGGCGGGCCGACCTGGTGATCGCGGTCGGCGCGCGCTTCGACGACCGCTCGGCCTCGTCCTGGCTGCCCGGCTATTCCTGGAACTTCCCGCATTCCAAGCTGATCCATGTCGACCTCGATCCCGACGAGATCGGCCGCAACTATCCGCCGGACCTCGGCATCCTGGCCGACGCGCGCACCTTCCTGCGCCAGCTGCTGGCCGAGGTCGAGCGCCGCGCGCCGCAGCGCACCGGCGCGCTCGACGCGTGGCATGCGCTGATCGGGCAATGGCAGGCGGCGTGGGAGACATTCACCAGGCCCAACTTCGACATCCACGCCTCGCCGATCCGGCCGGAGCGGGTGGTGGCGGACTGCCGCGCCGTGCTGCCGGACGACACGATCCTCGCCTGCGACGTCGGCGTGAACCACAACTGGTACATGCAGTTCTGGAAGGCCAGGCGGCCGCAGACGATGCTCAACTCGTGGGGCTTCTCGGGCATGGGCTTCGGCGCCGCCGGCGTGCTCGGCGCCAAGCTCGCCGCGCCCGACCGGCCCTGCGTCGCCATCGCCGGCGACGGCTGCTTCACCATGGTGCCGCACGTGCTCTGCACCGCGGTCGAGTACGACATCCCGGTGGTCTGGGTGATCTGGAACAATTTCGCCTGGGCCTCGATCCGCGACATCCAGATGGGCATGTTCGGCGGCCGCGAACTCGGCACCGCCTTCTACCAGGGCGCCAACAACAAGCCGTACAACCCCGATTTCGCCGGATGGGCGCGCGCGAGCGGCGTCGAGGGCATGACCATCACGAAGTCCGAGGACTTCAAGGGCGCGCTCGAGCACGCGATCAAGTCGAACAAGCCCTTCCTGCTCGACGTCCATGTCGATGCCGAGGTCCGGCCGCCCGCGACCGGGGCCTGGCAGTTGCCGCCGACGCCCTACAAGGAGCCGGTCTTCGGCAAGCGCTGGCTGCCCGGCGAGCCGGTGCCGGCCAAGTAGGGTGCCGCGCGTCCTTGTCACCGGCGGCAGCGGGTTCCTCGGCGGCGCCATCGCCCGGCGCCTGGCCGAGCGCGGCGACACGGTCGTCGTGTTCGACGTGGCGCGGTCGCCGGCCATTGCCGCTCTCGTCGAGAAGCACCGCGACGCGACCTTCGTCGCCGGCGAGATCACCGAATGGCCGCATGTCGCCACCGCGGTCAAGACGCATGCACCGGACGCGATCATCCATTGCGCCGCCGTCGTCGGTGTGACGAACTCGCTTGCGAGTCCGATGGCGACGTTCCGCGTCAACATCGGCGGGTCGCTCAATGTGCTGGAGTCGATGCGCCTGTTCGGCGTCCGGCGCATGATCCACCTGAGCTCGGAGGAAACCTACGGGCCGTTCGACGCCGACGTGATCGACGAGACGCATCCCAACCGGCCCTTGAAGCCGTACGGCATCTCGAAATACGCGGTCGAGCGCCTGTGCTGCGACTACGCGGCCCATGGCCTCGAGTGCCTGCAGGCGCGCCTGTGCTGGGTCTACGGACCGGAACTGCCGCGGCCGCGCGTGCCGAAGACGCTGGTCGACGCGGCGGTGGCCGGGCGGACCCTGCACCTGGCGGACGGCGGCGATTTCCGCGTCGATCACACCTATGTCGACGATTGCGTCGATGGAATCCTGCTGATGCTCGACAAGAAGGATCACCGCTTCGACGTCTATCACATCGCCTCGGGCGAGGCGCCCTCGCTGGCCGAGATCGTCGCCATGATCCGCGAGATCGTTCCGGGCGCCGACCTGAAGGTCGGGCCGGGGCCGTACCGCTTCGTCGACGGTACCGAGGCGGTGCGCAAGGGCGCGCTCGACATCTCGCGCGCGCGGCGCGAGCTTGGCTACGAGCCGAGATACCCGATCCGCCGCGGCCTCACCGCGTATATCGAGGCCGCCAGGGCCGGCAACGCTTGAACCCGGGAGGAATTGAGATGCCCGCCGAACCGCGCCAACCGTTCATCCGCAATATCGCCGAGGTGCCGTGGCGGGAGTTCCCCGACCATTTCGGCGGCGCGCTGTCGAAGCCGCTGGTGCTGCCCGAGACAGCGGGCACGCGCCATGTCGACTATCGCATCTCCATGTACCAGCCCATGGCCCACGTGAAGCGCCACAAGCACAAGGTGCAGGAGCAGATCTACCACGTGCTCGCGGGCGAGGGGCTGATGGAACTGGGCAACGCCAAGCAGGTCGTGCGCAAGCACGACGTCATCTTCGTGCCGCCGGGGATCGAGCACTCGATCAACAACACCGGGCTCGAGGATTTGGTGTTCCTGGTAATCACCGCGCCGGCGACGGACGACGGGCCGGCGGCGTAAATCTCACGCGCCGTCGCTGACCACCGCATATGCGGCATTGCGCCCGGCGCGGCGGCCGGACGCGAAGGCCCAGGCCAGGTGGTGGCCGTGGCCCTTCAGCAGCAGGCCGCCCTGGCCGGTGGCGCCGGCCGCGAACAGTCCCTCGATCGGGCGGTCGTCGGGGCCGAGCACGCGGAGCTCTAGGTCGACCGCGAGCCCGCCCTCGTTGTGCACGAAGACAGCGCGCACGGGCCCGAGCGCGACATAGGGACCGTCGCCCAGCTTCGGCCGGTTACCGGCGGCGGCGTTGTAGCCCGCCACGGCCCTTCCCAGCGCGCCCGCCGGCATGCCGAGCGCGCCGCCGAGCGCATCGAGCGTCGTCGCCGACTTGAACACGTCCGGCCGGTTGCGCCGGTAGTCCGCGACATAGGCATAGGCCACGCCGGGCGCGGTCGAGACGAAATGCGGCCAGGCCGAGAACAGGCGCGCGATGCGGTCGTCGAGCAGGATGTAGCCGACCTTGCCCGGCTGATCGGGCAGGGCATAGGCCGGCTTGTCGAGCTCGTCGGCGAAGCGCTCGCCCCGGCCATTCACGAGCACGGCGCCTTCGACAAACAGGCTGGGCGAGGGGGCAAGCGCCGTGGTGACGAAGCTCATGACGAAAGGCCGCAGCAAGACCGGCGGCAGGTGGCCGAGAGACCAGGCCATGAGGTTCGCGAGCAACGGCCATGGCGGCAGGTTGAGCAGGATGTTGCCGCCCGGCGGCGGCACGAAGCGCAGCTCGGGCCCGAGCCCCAGGTCGCCGTTCAGCACGCGCGCGCCCAGCGCCAGCGCCAGCTTCTGCCCGTCCCCGGTCGCGGTGGCGTTGACGCCTTCGACCTTGGCCTCCTGCGGCCCCATGAAACGGCCCTTGAGCTCGGGGTCGTTGGTGAAATCGCCGGTCGCCAGCACGACGCCGCCGCGCGCGCGGAACCGCCGCATACCGGCGCTGCCGTCGCAGTCGACGCCGACGACGCGCCCGTTTTCCGTCGCCAGCGACCACGCGCGCACCGATGGCCGGATATCGACGCCGGCGCGGCGCGCCGACCGCTCGAGATGCGTGATGAAGGCGCGCGAGTTCGGCAGCACGTTGTGCATGCGCGGCCTGGTGTGCGGCGGCTCGGGCATCGGACCATAGAAGCGGATGCCGTGCCCGAGCAGCCAGCGGAACGTGTCGGGCATCGCCTCTGTCAGCACGCGCCGGAGCGCCGGGTTGTCGCGCGGGTCGAGATCGCCGTTGAACCCGGCCATGTCGCGCCAGTGATCGGTGGGATTGTCTTCGATGCCCTCGCGACGCTGGTGCGGCGTGCCCGTGGCGGTCACGGAGCCGACCGACCAGGCGGTCGACCCGCCGAGCCTGGTGTTCTTCTCCAGCAACACGACGCTGCGGCCGGCCGCACGCGCCTCCAGCGCGGCGGCAAGGCCGGTGCCGCCGCCGCCGACCACGACGACGTCGAACGTTTCCTCGGCTGGCCCGGTCATGCGCGCGCGAAGCCCAGCCGGACCAGGCGGTCGGCACTTCCGACAATGGCGCGGTCAGCGTCCTCGGCGATGATTTCGAGCACGGGGGCGCGGTTATGCCCGACTTCGGCCAGAAAGGCGGGAATGGATGCGAACGGCACGGTGCCGGCGCCGACCGGCGCATGCTTGTACTGGCGCTGGTCGGTGTCCGACAGGTGCACGAGCTTGAGGCGCGCCCGGCAGGCCCGGATGGCCGTGCCGATGTCCTCGCCGATGAAATGACCGTTGGCCGCATCGTAGACGATGCCGATCTCGTCCGCGCCGAAACGGTCGAGCGCGGCCATGAGCTGGTCGATCGCGGGCAGGAAGGCGAAGGGCATGTTCTCGACCCAGAGCGCCGTGCCGGCCTTGCTGGCGATGGGCAGCAGGTGCTCCAGCGCGGCAAAGAAATAGCCAGTGAGGCGCTCGATCGGGGCGGGGAACAGCGGATTGGCCTTTCCCGGTCCGATGACGACCCCGGCCGCGCCGAACTCGCCCGCCAGGTTCACGATGCCTTCCAGCAGGTCGAGTGTGTAGCGGCGCATCTCCGCCGACGCGCCGGCGACATTCATGTCGATATTCGGCATGTTGAGGGTGACGATCCGGGCGCCGCGCCCTTCGACCGTCTGCCGCAGCCGCCGCCGCGCCGCGGCATCCGCGTCCGGCGGCCAGAAATGGCCCGGATACATCATCAGCTCGAACTCGCCGAAGCCGAGATCGGCCAGATGCGCCAGGCAATCCTCGGCCCGGTGCGAGATCGTGTAGGCATAGGTGTTGCAGGCAAAGGCGGCGGCGCTTGGAGGCACGGCGATCACTCCCGGATGCAGGCGGCTCCGCTTCGTATTCTGAGCCGGCATTTGCCGTTGTGAAAGGCGCGCCTTAATCTCGCTGCCGATGCCGGGGGAACACCGGATGGTCCGGATGATCGGGGTAGCGGACGGATGAGAGGTCCGAGGGACATGCGCGCAGACGACGTATTGGCCGCCAGCGTCCGCGACGGTGGCGACGTGCGCCGGCGGCGCGCCGTCTGCGCGGCTCGGGGCTGATCCCATCTCGGCTTTGTCGCCACGCAGCACGTTCGATGTCCTCGTCGCCGGCGGCGGGAACGCGGCGCTGTGCGCGGCGATCACGGCGCGGCGGAGCGGCGCGCGCGTCCTCGTCGTCGAAGGGGCGCCGAAGTTCTATCGCGGCGGCAATACGCGGCACACGCGCAATCTGCGCTGCGCGCATGACCGGGCAATGGGGCACCTTACCGGCCCTTACCCGGAAGACGAGTTCTGGGACGACCTGCTGCGGGTGACCGGCGGCCAGACGGACGAAAAATTGGCGCGGCTCGCCATCAGCCGCTCAGCCGAGCTGTGGGACTGGCTCGGCGCACAGGGCGTGCGCTTCCAGCCGCCGCTCGGCGGCACGCTGAGCCTGGGCCGCACCAACGCATTCTTCCTCGGCGGCGGCCGCGCCATGCTGAACACGCTCTACGATACGGCGGAGCGACTCGGCATCGATGTCCTTTACGATGCCATGGTCGACGGCTTGGAGATCGCCGACGGCCGTTTCGTATCGGCAACCGTCACGCAGGACGGCGGGCGCCGGACCATCGCGGCGAACGCATTCGTGGCGGCGGCCGGCGGGTTCGAGGCCAACCTCGAATGGCTGCGCCAGGCCTGGGGGCCCGTCGCCGACAATTTCCTGATCCGCGGCACGCCCTACAACCGCGGCACGGTGCTCCGCCTGCTGCTCGACCGGGGCGTGGCCGCGGTCGGCGAGGCCGACCAGTGCCATGCGGTCGCGATCGACGCGCGATCGCCCAAATTCGACGGCGGCATCGCGACGCGACTCGACTGCGTCGTGTTCGGCGTCGTCGTCAACCGGCATGGCGAGCGATTCTACGACGAGGGCGAGGAGTTCTGGCCCAAGCGCTACGCGATCTGGGGCCGGCTGGTGGCGCAGCAGCCCGGCCAGATCGCCTACGTCATCATCGACCGCAAATCGATCGACAAGTTCATGCCGTCGATCTTCCCGCCCTACGAGGCGGCGAGCCTGAATGCTCTGGCGGAGAAGATGGGGCTCGACCCGTCGGCCGTCGGGCAAACGGTCGACCGGTTCAACGCCGCGGTGCGCCCCGGCATGTTCGACCACACGATCCTGGACGATTGCAGGACGCAAGGCCTCGCCCCGCCGAAGAGCCACTGGGCGCGCCGCATCGACGAGCCGCCGTTCTACGGCTATCCGCTCAGACCGGGAATCACCTTCACCTATCTCGGCGTCAAGGTGAACGAGGCGGCGCGGATGGTCCTCGCCGACGGGCGGCCGTCGTCCAACATGTTCGCAGCGGGCGAGATCATGGCGGGCAACGTGCTGGGCAAGGGCTACCTGGCCGGGATCGGCATGACGATCGGGTCGGTGTTCGGCCGGCTCGCAGGGCAGGGGGCCGCCGATGCCGCGCGATGAGGCGCTGCGCAATCCCGCTTTGGCGGAAGCCGATCGCGTCATGACGATCTGCAATGCCTGCCGCTATTGCGAAGGCCTGTGCGCCGTGTTTCCGGCCATGGAAATGCGCCGCGCCTTCTCCGCCGGCGATCTCGACTACCTGGCCAATCTCTGCCACCAGTGCGGCGCCTGCTTCTACGACTGCCAATACGCGCCGCCGCACGAATTCGCGGTCAACGTGCCGGACGCGCTGGCGACGCTGCGCCAGGAGAGCTACGCGCGCCATGCCTGGCCGTCCGCGCTGTCCGGCATGTTCGCGCGCAATGGCGTGGCCGTTGCGCTGCTGACCGCGCTGGCGGTGACCGGCTTCGTCATCGGCTTCGTCGCCATCAAGGATCCGGCCGTCCTGTTCGGACGCCATGCCGGCGATTTCTACGCGGTCATGCCGCACGGCGCGATGGTCGCGCTGTTCGGCGGCGTGGCGCTGTACGCCGTGCTGGCCCTGGCCCTCGGTGTCCGGAGCTTCTGGAGGGGTGCGCAGGGATCGATCCCCGTCCAGGTGGACGGCAATGCCTGGCTCGCGGCGACGCGCGACGCCGTGCATCTGCGCTACCTGCATGGCGGCGGCGGGGGCTGCATGAACGCGGACGATCGTCCCACCGATCCGCGCCGCCTGTATCACCACCTGACGTTCTATGGCTTCCTGCTCTGCTTCGCCGCGACCTCGGTCGCGACGGTGTATCACTACGCGTTCGGCTGGTCCGCGCCCTATGCCTGGTCGAGCGCACCGGTCGTCCTTGGCACGCTCGGCGGCATCGGCCTGCTCGTCGGTCCGGCCGGCCTGCTGGCGGCGAAGCGGAAGCGCGACCCGCAGGTGACGACGGGCGTGACGCTCGGCATGGACGTGGCGTTCCTGGTGATGCTCTTTCTCACCAGCCTGACCGGGCTGCTGCTGCTGGCTCTGCGCGACACGGCGGCGATGGGCGTCCTGCTGGCGATCCATCTCGGCGTGGTGCTGGCGCTGTTCCTCAGCATGCCCTACGGCAAGTTCGTGCACGGTTTCTACCGCTTCGCCGCGCTGCTGAAATACGCGCGGGAATCCGCGAGCGGCCGGGTATTCGGGCAGGAGTAGACCGGTGCGCCTTGCCGCGGTCGCCCGCGGACGATCTCGCCTCGCCGGGCTACAGAGCCGTTCGGTGCGGCGCGTCTTGCATCAAATCAGGCCTCGGCCCGACAGACATCGCGCCGCGGCAGCAGTCGCAGTCCTTGCGTAGAGCCTTGGCGAGCGCAGCCAGTTCACTGGCCTTGTCCACGTCGCGGGGCCTGGTCGTACTGCGCAACAGATTGGCCACGCGTTCGAATTCCCGGGCGGCCCAGTCGTAGAAGCATCTGGTCGTGCCTGACATGCAATGCTCCTGCTCACTTCCTACCTGGCGAGCGACCAAACCTAGACCAAGGCGGCAGGCGGCACATTGCGCTGGATCAATTCCCGGGCGCGCTAACCTTTCCTTCAGGGGTTTCCGGCGATCGTCGGCTCACCTCACCGGCGACATCAACGCCCGGGCGCAGCCCGAGGCAATGCCCTCGTCGGCGCCGTCGGATTGCACGTTGGCCTGCGTTCAGCCTGTCACGACGTTTGGCGTGCCGACGGAGCCCAGTACTGCCGTGATGGCTCGCCGCGCCGGCGGGCCACCGGAACGACGTTGTCCGCGGGCGCCATGCCGAACGAT
>CAZLBB010000001.1:0-138347 GCA_964557415.1 uncultured Rhodospirillaceae bacterium | reverse complement strand
CCGACAGCACGTTCTCCATCACGGTCAGCCGCTCGACCAGGGCGAACTCCTGGAAGATCATGCCCATGCGCCGCCGCATCGCGCGCAATTCGCCACGACCGAGTCCGGTCACCTCGGCGCCGCCGAGGAAGACGCGGCCGGCACTCGGCTCGACCAGGCGGTTGATGCAGCGGATCAGCGTCGACTTGCCGGCGCCCGAGGGGCCGATCAAGCCGATCACCTGGCCCGCCGGCACCACGAGGTCGACCCCGTCGAGCGCGAGGTCGCCGGTGCGGTAGCGCTTGGTCAGCCCCTCGATGCGCAGCATGCGCCGGACTCAGGCCTGTCGTGCCGGGCTCAGCTCGTCCCCTTGCACGTGTAGCTGACGCCCAGCGCCTTATCGATGTCGCGCACGACTTCCCAGTGCTGCTTGTAGGTGATCGGGACGAACTTCTGCGCCGGCGGCTGCGACTTCTCGAATTCCTTGAGCAGCGCCGTGCCCTCCCATTTGAAGGTAAAGAAGGCCTGCTTCACCTTCTCCGCCAGCTCCGGCTTCAGGTTGTAGACGTGGCCGTAGCCGGTGGTGGGGAAGGTCTGCGACTTGTAGACCGACTTGAGCTGCTCGGCCTTCACCACGCCGCGCGCGATCATGCGGCCCATCACCGAGTTGGCGATCGCCGCCGCCGGATAGTCCTTGTTCGCCACGCCGATGATCGAGTTGTCGTGCTTGCCCGAGAAGACCGGCTCGTAGTCCTTCTTGGCTTCCAGCTGGAACTTGTCGCGCAGCAGGGCCGACGGCGCCTTGAAGCCCGAGTTCGACGTCTCGGCCGTGAAGGCCATCTTCTTGCCCTTGATGTCGGCCGGCTTATCGATGCCGCTGCCCGGATAGGTGATGATCTCCATCTCGTAGCCGTACTCGCCCTTGTTGGAGGCCATCATCGCGAACGGCACGAAGCCCGCGCAATTGACCGCCAGCGGGTTCGACCCGGTGTTGAAACCAGCGACGTGCAGGCGGCCGGCGCGCATCGCCTCGATCTGCGCCGCGTTCGACTGCACCGGGAAGAACTGCACCTTCTTGCCCGTGGTCTTGGACAGGTGGTCGAGGAACTCCTGCCACACCTTGGCGTAGACGGCGGGGTCCTCGACCGGTGTGTAGGCGAAGATCAGCGTGCCCGGATCGACCAGCTCCTTCGCGTCGGTCGGCGCGTCGGCGACCATGTCGCCGTTGGCGTCCTTGAAGCGCGCATCGAGCGCATGGGCGGGCGCGGCCAGCAGCGCCGCCAGCATCATCGTGGCGAAGAAACGAGCTGAACGTTCGTGCATCCGAATTTCCCCCTGTGCGAAGCACCAAGCCTCGGCCCGGTTTATCCGGGCGATGCGACGTTTTTGTTACTGTTATATGACAGTTACCGCAAATGGAACGCAATGCAAGCGCGGAGTACGGAAGCGACACGGGTATGCCAAGGTAACGGGACGCGACCGGGCCGGCGATGGCGAAGGACCGAACCCGGTCCGCCGGACCGGGCACACCAGCGACGGAACAGACGATCTCCCCATCGCCGGCACGATGCCGTAGTCTCAATGGTGCCAGTGGCTCCATATGGTGGAATGCGTGCGGCCGCAGGAACATCGGCGATGAAGCCCGACAGCGCCATGTGGCGCCATCTGTTCAGGCTGCGGGCGGATTCCGAGCTGACCTTGCAGGCCCAGCTCCGCGCGGTCATCGCGCAGGCGATCCTCAACTGCCACCTGCCACCCGGCACGCTGTTGCCGCCGTCGCGCAACCTGGCGCGGCTGCTCGGCATCAGCCGCAACACGGTGACGCTCGCCTACCAGTCGCTGATCGACGAGAAATACCTGATCAGCCGGCCGCGCGCCGGCTACATCGTCAACCCCGGCGCGCCGACCGGCGCCAGCGTCGCGCCGGCCGTCGCGGCGCGCAGCTACGGCGCGCCGCCCGACTGGTCGCGCCGGCTGGCCGTGCGGCCGTCCAGCTATCCCTCGCTCAAGAAGCCGCCCGACTGGCAGGGCTATCCGTTCCCGTTCGTCTATGGCCAGTTCGATCCGACGCTGTTTCCCGTCGCCGAATGGCGCGAGGTCAACCAGATGGCGCAGCGCACCATGTCGGTGCGCGAATGGGCCGGCGACCGCGTCGATGCGGACGACGCGACGCTGATCGAGCAGATCCAGCAGCGGCTGCTGGCGCGCCGCGGCATCTGGGCATCGCCGGCCGAGATTCTCGTCACGGTCGGCGCGCAGCAGGCTGCCTATCTGGCGGCGGCGATCCTGATGGGCCCGGGGACCTCGGTCGGGCTCGAGCAGCCGGGCTATCCGGACGTCTGGAACATATGCTCCCTCTTCGGCGCGCGCGTGGTCGGCGCCCAGATCGATCCCGATGGGCTGGACGCTTCGGCGCGTCTGTCCGCCTGCAACTACGTCTACGTCATGCCGAGCCACCAGAACCCCACGACGGTGACGATGACGCTCGCGCGGCGCGAGAAGCTGCTGCGCGCGGCCGCCAGCGGGGATTTCGTCATCGTCGAGGACGACTACGAGAGCGAGCTCATATTCGACGGCGAGGCGACGCCGGCGATCAAGAGCCTCGATCGCGACGGGCGCGTCATCTATATCGGCAGCCTGTCGAAGACCCTGGCGCCCGGCCTGCGGGTGGGATACCTGGTCGGCCCGGCGGATTTCATCGCCGAGGCGCGCGCCATGCGCCGCCTGATGCTGCGTCATCCCCCCGCCAACAACCAGCGCGCCGTGGCGCTGTTCCTCTCGCTCGGTCACCATGACGCACTGGTCCGAAAGCTGGTGCAGGCGTATCGCGCGCGCGCGCAGCTCCTCACCGAAGCGTTGCGGCGGCACTTGCCCGATGTGGTGTTCACGCCACCGCGCGGCGGCTCGGCGATCTGGGCATCGGCGCCGGACAGCGTCAACATGACGCTGGTCGCACGCGAGGCGGCCAAGCGCGGCGTGCTGGTGGATCCGGGCGAGGTGTTCTTCCGCACGAGCCGCCCGCCGCAGCGCCATTTCCGCCTCGGCTTCTCGTCGATCGCGGAGGCGCGGATCGAAGAAGGCATCCGCTTGCTGGCGCGGGTGATCGCGGAACTCGGCCAACCTGGCGCTGGCCGTCGCCGTACCGCATAGCCTTCCTGGCACCATGGCTTTGCCGTTCTGGTCCATGGTGGCACCATGGCGGCTGGTGCATCATCGCAGCTCGCCCAGCGGAGCCGACCGATGCCACTCTCTGCGGAACAGAAGGCAGCCCAGCCGCGCCCGGGCGAGTCACCGCGCCCGGCGCCGATCGGGCATAATCGCCCGGCGGAGGCGGACGGCTACGCGGAGACCGTCGCGCGGCGCACGCGCTATTTGTCGCCGGCACTCAAGACCTTCCAGGCCTTCGACAAGCCGCTGATGCTGGTGCGCGGCGAGCGGCAATTCCTGTGGGACGACGCCGGCAAGCGCTACCTCGACTGCCTTGCCCAGAACCTGTGCATCAGCGTCGGCTACAACCACCCTGGGGTGACCGAAGCGGTCGTGCGGCAGGCGCAGACGCTGCAGCACGCGACCACGATGTTCTTCAATCCCGGCCCGGCCCGCCTGGCGGAGGAGCTGGCGGCGTGGATGCCGACGGGCGTCGACTGGGGCGTGCATCTGGTCAACAGCGGCGCCGAGGCGATCGATCTCGCGATCCTCATGGCGCGCGCCTACACGCGCAATTTCGAGGTCGTGGCGCTGCGCAACAGCTTCCACGGGCTGCACGGCGTCGGCCAGGCGCTGACCGGGCTGTCGTCCTGCACCCAGGCAGTACCGGCGCCGCCCGGGTTCGTCCACGCCATGCATCCCGACGCCTACCGCGGCCCGTTCGGCGGCGACGTCGAGGGCTATATCCGCGAGTTCAAGGCGACGATCGACTACGCCACGTCGGGCGCGGTGGCGGCGACCATCATCGAGCCGATCCAGGGCTTCGGCGGCGTCATCGCCATGCCCGTCGGGTACATGCGCGCCGCGTTCGAGCACACGCGCGCCGCCGGCGGCCTGTGCATCGCCGACGAGATCCAGACCGGATTCGCCCGCACCGGCCGGCACAAGTGGGGCTTCGAGAGCCACGGCGTGGTACCCGACATCGTCGTTGTGGCGAAGGGCATCGGCAACGGCTATCCGCTCGCCGCCGTGGTCGCGAGGCGTGAAATCATGCAGGCGATGTGCGAGCGCAAATTCTTTAACACCTTCGGCTCGAACCTGGTGAGCTGCGCCGCCGGCCGCGCCGTGCTGCGCGTCATCGAGGACGAGGGATTGCAGGAGAATGCGCGCACCGCGGGCGAGCAGTTCCGGGCAAGGCTCCTGCAGGCCAAGGAGCGCTGGGCGATCGTCGGCGACGTGCGCGGGCAGGGGCTGATGCTGGCGGCGGAGCTGGTGCGCGACCGCAAGACCAGGGAGCCGGCGGACCGCGAGGCGTCGCGCGTCCACCACCTGCTGCGCGACGAGGGCGTGATCGTCGGCCTGTCTGGCTTCCACAAGAACGTCCTGCGCATCTGCCCGCCGCTGGTGGTCGATGGCGGGGACGCGGAGTTCTTCGGCCAGGCACTGGATCGCGCCTTCGCGCGGCTGGAGCGGGAACAATAGGAGCAATCGATGCGGGTTCCATTTCCATCGACGGGCAGCAAGCGCGACGCCGTGCTGGGCGAGCTCAGGTCGATGAAGGCGGGCGACACCGACTGGCAGAACGGCCGCGCGCCGCTGTTCGTTTTCCGTGCCACCAAGGAGGCCTACGAGGTCGGGCGCGACGCGTTCTTCGAGTACTTCACCGAGAACGCGCTCGGCGGCAAGCGCGCCTTCGCCAGCGTCAGGCGCATGGAGGAAGAAGTGATCCAGATGGCGCTGGACCTGTTCCACGCGCCGGCGGATGCCCAGGGCTTCTTCACCACGGGCGGCACCGAAAGCATCGTCCAGGCCGTGCGCACCTGCCGCGACTGGACGCGCGCGCGGCGCAACGCGCCTACGCATCGCGGCAATATCGTCGCGCCGCACACCGTGCATCCCGCCTTCAACAAGGCGGCGGCGCTGATGGACCTCGAGGTGCGGCGCGTGCCGGCCGGGCCCGATTTCCGCGCCGACCCGCAAGCGATGGACGCGGCGATCGACCCGGACACGATGATGATCGTCGGGTCGGTGCCGTGCTTCCCCTTCGGCGTGATCGACCCGATCGCCGACCTGGCGGCGCTGGCCAAGCGTCGCAAGGTCTGGCTGCACGTTGACGCCTGCGTCGGCGGCTACATGGCTCCGTTCGTCAAGCAGCTGGGCCACGACATCCCGGAATTCGACTTCGCACTGGACGGCGTGTCGTCGATCTCGGCCGACCTGCACAAGTTCGGCTTCTGCCCGAAGCCGGCCTCGACCGTGTTCTACCGCTCGCCCGACCGCGCCCGCTACAACAGCTACGACTTCAACGAATGGCCGAACGGCCGCTTCGTCACCAACACGATCGTCGGCACGCGCCCGGGCGGCGGTGTCGCCGGCGCCTGGGCGACGTTCCGCTTCCTCGGCGCCGACGGGTATCGCCGGGCGGCGAAGGAAATGATGGACATGGTCGCGCGCTACAAGGCCGGCGTGGAATCGATCCCGTCGCTGCGCGTCCTCGGCCGGCCGCACCTGTCGATCGTCGCCTTCGGCTCGGACGAGGTCGACGTGTTCCGCATCGCCGAGATCATGGAAAAGAAGGGCTGGCTGCCGGGCCTGCTGCAGGCGCCCAAGGGCATCCAACGCATGATGTCGATGATCCACGCGCCGTCGATGGACGAGTATCTCGACGACCTAAGCGCCGCGGTCGGCGTCGTGCGCCAGGAAGGACCGGCGGAGAAGGCGAAGATCGCGGCAACCTACTAGCGGAGCGATCGGGGGGCGAGCGGTGGGAAAGCGGCGCGCATCAGTGGCGTCCGGCCGCGCCGCGGTCGAGCAGGCGCCAGCCGAGCAGCAGCAGGAGGAACGACGCCGCCAGCAGCACGCTGGCGAGCGCGTTCACGCGCGGCGCGATGCCGTCCTTCAGCAGGCTCCAGATGTACATCGTCAGCGTGCCCTTCTGCCCGGACACGAAATAGGTGATCAGGAACTCGTCCATCGAGAGCGTGAAGACGAACAGGGCCGCGCCGGCGACGCCCGGCAGGATCAGCGGCAGCGTCACGTGGCGGAACACGCGCGCGGGCGAGGCGTAGAGGTCGCCGGCCGCGAGCTCGAGCGTGCGGTCGAAGCCGTAGAGCCGCGTCGAGACGATCAGGACCGCGAACGGCGTCGTGAACACGATGTGCCCGAGCACGACGGTGAAGCGCGACAGCGGAAGGTTCACGAAGGCGAAGAACAGCAGCAGCGCCACGCCCATCAGGAAATGCGGGATCACCATCGGCAGGATGATCAGCGCCTGGCTCGCCTGCTTGAGGCGGAAGGTGCAACGCACCAGCGGGAAGGCCGCCAGCGTGCCGAGCGCGGTGGAAGCGACCGTCGTGACCGCGGCGATGAACAGGCTGTTGTAGAGCGCCTCGTGCAGCACGAAGTCGTGGCCCAGCTCGCGATACCATTTGAGCGTGAAGCCGCGGAACGGCAGCGACGGTATGATGTGGTCGTTGAACGAGAACAGGACGAGGAAGAATACGGGCAGGTAGAGGAAGGCGAACCCGAGAGCCCCGTACGCGATGATAAGCCGTTTGCCCATGCCCTGCTTGTCGTCGATGCGCGCGCATCGCTTGCATGCGCAAGCGGCGTCCGGGTTGCCCAGGCAAGACGGTAGAGGAAAAAACGTGGCGCGGAAAGAGAGTTTCGATGTCGGCGCGTAAACGGGAGAGCGCCGTGGGCGCCGGGCCAGGCGAGGCGGCGCGGACCAGCGTCGCCATCGAGCTGCGCGGCGTCAGCAAGCGCTTCGACCAGGTCGTCGCGCTCGATCGAGTGGATCTTTCCGTCCGCAAGGGCGAGTTCTTCTCGCTGCTGGGGCCGAGCGGCTGCGGCAAGAGTACGACGCTCAACCTCATCGGCGGGTTCGAAACCGCGACGAGCGGGACCCTGCTGATCGACGGAAAGCCGATGGGGGACACGCCGGCGCATCTGCGCCCGGTCAACACGGTGTTCCAGAGCTACGCGCTGTTCCCGCACATGAGCGTGATCGAGAACGTGGAGTTCGGCCTGCGCATGAAGGGGGTGCCGGCGCCCGATCGCCGCCGCGCCGCGACCGAGATGCTGCATCTGGTGTCGCTGGATGGCATGGAGGATCGCCGCCCGCGCCAGCTCAGCGGCGGCCAGCGCCAGCGCGTCGCGCTGGCTCGCGCGCTGGTCAACCATCCCGCGGTGCTGCTGCTCGACGAGCCGCTCGGCGCCCTCGACCTCAAGCTGCGCAAACACATGCAGGCCGAGCTGTCGCGGTTGCAGCGCAAGGTGGGGATCACCTTCGTCTACGTGACGCACGACCAGGAAGAGGCGCTCGCGATGTCCGACCGCATCGCCGTGATGGACCGCGGGCGAGTGCTGCAGGTCGGCACGCCGACCGAGATCTACGCCGACCCGGCCGATCCCTTCGTGATGGAGTTCATCGGCTCGCCCAACGTGTTCAAAGGGCGAATCGAGGCGGTGGCCGGCGGCGCGGCAGAGGTCGCGGTCGACGAGATCGGGCGCGTGCGCGGACGCAGGATCGGCGACATCCGGACCGGCGACCAGGCAACCGTCATGGTGCGGCCCGAGCGCGTGCGGCTGTCGGTGACGCCGCCGCCCGCTTCGGCCTCGCAGGTGACGGGCCAGGTTGCCAAGGTCGCCAATCTCGGCTTCATCACCCACTATTTCGTCCGACTCTCCGAGCATCAGGACGCACTTGCCTATCGGCTCAACGACGTCGAGGGCGGCGCCGAGATCCGCTTCGACGAGGGGCAGCAAGTGCATGTCTGGTGGGAAGAGGGCGACGCGCGCGTGTTTCCGGCGGACGCGGGGCGATCGGCGTCCGCTTCCATTCGAACCTGAGCCTGAAAAACAAGGGAGTGACCAGGATGACAAGGGCGATCGATCGACGACATTTCCTCAAGACGGCTGCGCTGACCGGCGGCGCGCTTGCCACCGGGAGCTTGAGCGCCTGGCCGCGGCGCGCCGCGGCGGCGGGCACCGTCAACTGGCTGGCCTGGGGCGGCCATGTCGAGCCGGAAGGCATCAAGAAGTTCTTCGAGGCATCCCAGGTCCGCGTCAACCACATCGGCATGAGCGGCAACGCCGAAACCTTCGCCAAGCTCAAGCTGTCGGGGACGAGTCAGTATGACCTGTTCGAGGCCGACGGCCTGTGGCCGGTGCGATATCACCAGGAGGGGATGATCGAGCCGATCGACCTGGAGAGCATCCCAAACGTCGCCAAGAACATGTACCCGGAGTTCAAGAAGATCCCGGCGCTGCAGAAGGACGGCAAGATGCTGATGGTGCCGTGGGGCTGGAACCCGACGGTGCTGGTCTACAACAAGAAGAAAGTCACGGCCGCACCGACTTCCTACGAGGCGCTGCTCGACCCGAAATACAAGGGCCGCATCGGCTTCAGCGACCAGCACGAGTTCATGTGGCCCGCCGCCGCGTTCCTGCTGGGTTTCAAGGACCCGTTCCGCATGAACAAGGAGCAGCTCAAGCAGGCCACCGACGTGCTAATCCGCATCAAGCGCAACGCGCCGACGATCAGCAAGGGCTGGAACGAGCAACTCCGCCTCTACGTCGAGGAGACGGTATGGATCGGCCTGTCGGCGCCCGGCCGCGCCATGACCATCCAGGCCTCGGGCGGGCCGCAGATGGGCTGGGCGCAGCCGAAGGAAGGCTACGTCGGATGGATCGACGGCGACATGCTGGTCAAGGGGTCGCCCAACAAGAAGGCGGCGCTTGATTGGATCAACCACATCCATTCACCGGAATACGTCGCGACCAACTTCAAGCGCCTGCAGCGCGGGTGCGCCAACCGCGCCGGCGTCGAGCTGATGAAGCAGCAGGGGCTCGGCGACATGGTGGCGGCGAACCTGATGGACCAGCCCGGTGTCGCGCTCAAGATGCGGCTGATCGAGGCGCCGCCCAACCAGGACGAATACGCGGCGGCCTGGAACGAGGTCCTCGCCGCCTCGTGAGCCCGGCCGCCCCGACCGACGGCCCGAAGAACCGGGAGCAGGCCCTAATGTGGGGCCTGCTCCCGCTCGCGGTGGTGCAGGTGGCCCTGTTCGTCGTGCCGCTGGCGATCATGTTCGTCTACAGCTTCTGGACGACGCGCAACTACCAGATCGTGCCGGAGTGGACGCTCGCCAACTACCGCGCCTTCTTCGAGAGCTGGACCTACCCGGGCGTGCTGCTGCGGACGCTCGGCATGTCCGTCGCCATCACCGCACTGTCGCTGCTGATGGCCTATCCGCTCGCCTACTTCATCGTCCGCTATACGCGGCGCTGGCAGACCGTCCTGCTGGCGGCGGTGATCCTGTCGTTCTGGACCAGCGGGCTGTTGCGCGCCTATGCCTGGATGGCGCTGCTTGGCCACGGCGGCATCATCAACAAGGGGCTGAGGGCGATGGGCCTGATCGAGGACCCGCTGCCATTCCTGGTCTACAGTCCCTTCGCGGTCGTGCTGGTGATGACCTATTTCTCGCTGCCGTTCGCCGTGATCAGCATCTATGCGTCGCTCGAGAAGATGGACTGGTCGCTGGTGGGCGCCGCCTCCGATCTCGGTGCCTCGCCCTGGCGGGCGTTCTGGCACGTGACCCTGCCGCAGACGATGCCGGGGGTCGTCTCGGCCGCCGTGCTGACCTTCGTGCCGTTGGTCGGGATGTTCTTCGTGCCGCTGCTGGTCGGCAGCGCGTCCAGCGTCGTGATCGCGCCGCTGATCGCCAACCAGATGCAGGCATTCCAGCTCGGGCTCGGCGCCGCGCTGTCGTTCATCGTCGCCCTTGTCGTGATGATCGCGCTCGCCGCGTCGTGGCGCTATCTCGATCTCGGCCGCATGGAGCGGTAGGGGCGCCGTCGCCCGTTGCGTCCGCAGCTTTCACGCGCGCACGCGCTTGCGCTCGGGGTCATAGGGCGCGCTCGTGCGCACCACGGCGCGTCCGGTCGCTCCGTCGGCGCCGCGCCTGATGGCAACCGTCTCGCCGTCCTTCGCGGCTTCCGGCGCGACATAGCCCAGGGCCAGCGCCTTGCGCAGATAGTAGGCCCGGTCGGCCGAGGTCACCTTGCCGACGTTGCGCCCCTCGACCTGGACAGGGTCGCCCGGCGCGGGCACGAAATCGAGGTCGGGGAACTCCATCAGCACCAAGCTGCGCCCGACGCCCCGGTCCCGCTGGCGCAGCAGGGCGTCGCGGCCGATGAAGTCGGGATTGTCGAAGCGCACGGTCCAGCCGAGCCCGGCCTCGAGCGGCGAGGTGGTTTCGTCGAGATCGAGGCCATAGAGCGGGTAGCGCTTTTCGATGCGGACGCTGCGCAACGCGCCGAGCCCGCACGGCACCAGGCCGTCCGGCCTTCCAGCCGCGAGCACGGCGTCCCACATGTGCTCGGCATACTCGCCGGGATAGAACAGCTCGTAGCCCAACTCGCCGGAATAGCCGGTGCGGCTGATCACCGTGTCCGGCACATCGGCGACCACCGCGCGCGTCCACGCGTAGTAGGGCAGGGTCGCGGTCGCGAGGTCGGCATCGGTCAGGCGCGAAAGGATGTCCCGCGCGCGCGGTCCCTGGATCGAGATGAAGGCGCGCCCGCAGCGGAGATTGGTGACATAGGCGCTCATGCCCGCGGCGTGCGCCTCCATCCAGGCGGCGACGGTGTCCACGCGCGACGGCGTCGGGCAGAGCCAGAAATGGTCCGCGCCGAGCCTGAGGCAGGTCAGGTCGTCCACCATGCCGCCATCGGGCTTGCACACCGATGAATAGAGCGCCTTGCCGACGTCCAGGCGCGCCACGTCGTTCACCAGCGTGCGCCGCAGCAGCCGCTCCGCGTCGTTTCCCCTGACGTCGAGGAGCACCTGGTAATAGACGTCGTAAAGCCCGGCCCGCTGCCGCGTGGCCATGTGCTCGGCCTCCACCGAGGTGAACTTGAACGCGGAATCGAAGCCGATCCGGTCCACCATCTCGGCGCCGAGTGCGACGAACTTGTGATAGTAGGGCGTATGCCGGCGCGCCATCGGACCTCCCGTCCCGCCGATCCTGCCTCTATCCCTGCGACGGAAGGGATGTCGGCGGTGCATGAAAAATGCTAAGGGATTTTTCATGAACATGAAAGCCCCATCGGATCGCGGCGGCGCCCGGCGCGGATCGCAGTCCGTGTGGCGCGCGCCGGCCGCAAGGCGCGCGGGTGCCGCGAATCCGGCCGATCCTGCCCGCGCGATGGGCGAGGAGATCCGCCACGTGCGCAAGGCCAAGGGCCTGACGCTCAACGGCCTCGCCCGGCGCACCGGCCTGTCGATCGGATACCTGAGCCAGGTCGAGCGCGGGCTCTCGACCCTGTCGATCAAGACGCTGAAGCAGTTGAGCGACGCGCTCGGGGTGCAGGTCGCGCGGCTCTACCAGGAGACGCGGCCGGTGCCGCCGGAGGAGCGCGGCATCGTCGTGCGCGCCGACCGCCGGCGGCGCCTGTCGTTCAGCGGTCTCGGCATCACCGACGACCTGCTTTCGCCGTCGCTCGACGGGCAGCTCGAGATGCTGCTCTGCACGCTGGCGCCGAACGCGTCGAGTGGCAGCGAGCCGTACGCGCACAAGGGCGAGGAGGCGGGGTTCATCCTGTCCGGCACGCTGGAGCTGTGGGTCGGCAAGCGGCATTTCGTCCTGCGCCAGGGCGACACGTTCACCTTCAAGAGCGCCATACCGCACCGCTATCGCAATCCGGGTCCGGTCGACACAGTCGTGGTCTGGGCCATCACGCCGCCGACCTTCTGAGCGGGCGATTTCACGGCAGTGAACTTCCTTGACACTTTTTTCACGCGGCGAAGGGGCGTAGAGTCGGCTCGCCGTCGGCGCGCCCCGGCCGCGTTGGCGGCCTTGGGGGGAATGATGGCGCAGTCGCACGGCGACAAGGGCTCCCTGTGGGCCGCGGCGGCCGCCGCACCGGCGTCGGCCGTCACCTGTGACGGCCAGCTGCGCGATCCGACGGGTTGAAAGGGAGGCGGGAGTCATGGCGGAAACCTGCATCAAGACGCGGAAGGACGGCGCGATCGGCATCATCGCGCTGGACCGGCCGCAGGTGCTGAACGCGCTCAATTCGACCCTGATGGAGGAGGTCACCGCCGCGCTCAAGGGATTCGTCGACGCGGCGGACATCCGCGCCGTCGTGCTGCACGGCAACGGCCGCGCCTTTTCGGCCGGCTTCGACCTCAAGGAGTCCGCCGCGCGCAACATCACCACCGTCGAGCAGTGGCGTGCCCTGCTGGAGTACGACTTCGACTTCCTCATGCAGTTCTGGGACTGTCCGAAGCCGACCATCGCCGCCGTGCACGGCTTCTGCCTTGCGGGCGCGTTCGAGATGGCGCTGAGCTGCGACGTGACCGTGGCGGCCGAGGGCACGCGCTTCGGCGAGCCGGAAGTGCGCTTCGGCTCGGGCATGGTGGCGCTGCTGCTGCCCTGGATCGCCGGTCCGAAGGCCACGAAGGAGCTGCTCCTGACCGGCAACGACAGGGTCGACGCGGCGCGCGCGCTCGCGCTCGGCATCGTCAACCACGTCGTGCCGGCGGGGCAGGAAGTCGAGAAGGCGCTCGACATCGCGCGCGACATGGCGGCCGCCGCGCCGCTCTCGGTCACGCTGACCAAGCGCGCGATCAACCGCACCTACGAGATGATGAACATGCGCCAGGCGCTGCTGGCGTCGCTCGACATCGACACGCTGATCGAGGCCGGCGCCGGGCCCGAGCGCACCGAGTTCAACCGCATCCGTGGCGAGAAGGGGCTGCAGGCCGCGCTGGCGTGGCGCGACGCGCGGTTCAAGCGTCCGACCTGAAGGCACCTCGATGCAACATCGTCTGTCTCCGCTGATGGCGCCGCGCGCCGTCGCCTTCGTCGGCGCCACGCCGCGCCCCAATTCGCCGGGCAACGACATGCTGCGCATGGCGAAGCGCTCGGGCTTCACGGGCGCGGTCTATCCGATCAACCCGCGCTACGAGGAAGTCGAGGGCTTCCGCTGCTTCCCCGATCTCGCGTCCCTGCCGGAGCGCGTCGACCATGTCGTGCTCAGCGTCGCCAACGCGCGCATCGAGGCGGCGCTGGAGGAAGCCGTCGTCCACGGCGCGCGCGCCGCCACGATCTTCGCCAGCCTCTACCTCGAGAACGACACCGACCCGCCGCTGCTGCAGCGCGTCGGCAAGCGCGCCCGCGCGGCCGGCATGGCGATCTGCGGCGGCAACTGCATGGGCTTCTACAACGACGAAGCCGGCTTCTGGGCGGCCGGGTTCCCGGCGCCGCGCGAGCCGCGACCCGGCCATATCGCCTTCATCAGCCATTCCGGGTCCGTCTGGGGCGCGATCGGACACAACGATCCGCGCTTCCGCTTCAACATCTGCGTGTCGCCGGGCCAGGAAATCGCGACCACCGTGGCCGACTACATGGACTACGCGCTCGCCCTCGACAGCACGCGCGTCATCGGCCTGTTCATCGAGACGGTGCGCGACCCGGCGGGCTTCGTGCGCGCGCTGGAGAAGGCGGCCGAGCGGCAGGTGCCGGTCGTCGTGCTCAAGGTCGGCCGCTCCGCCGAGGCCGCGCGTCAGGCGCTCGGCCATTCCGGGGCGCTGACCGGCAACGACGCCGCCTACAACGCGCTGTTCCGCCGCCATGGGGTCGTCCGCGTCGACACGCCGGACGAGCTGGGGACGGCGCTGCTGGCCTTCGCGCAGGGGCGGCGCTGCGCGCCCGGCGGGCTCGCCGCCATCCACGACTCCGGCGGCGAATGCGAGATGGTCACCGACCTCGCCGAGCAGACGGGCATCCGCTTCGCGCACATCTCCGACGACACGCGCCAGAAGCTGGCGGCGCGCCTGGACTTCGGTCTCGAGGCGCGCAACCCGCTCGACGCCTGGGGCACGGGGCAGGACTTCGTCGGCATCTTCCGCGACTGCAGCCAGGCGCTGCACGACGATCCGGACACGGCGCTGCTCGTGCAATTCGCCGACATTCGTACCGGCTTCTATATCAGCGAGGGCTACCTGGCGTCGCATGAGACCTTGGTCGGCCGGACGCACAAGCCGCTGCTGCTGGCGACCAACTACACGCAGCTGCGCCACGACGAACTGGCGCAGCGCTTCGGCGCGATCGGCGTGCCGGTGATCGACGGCACGGCCTCGGCGATGCTGACGATCCGCCACATGCTTGCCTATCGCGACTTTCTGGCACGCGCACCGTCCGCCCCGCCGCGGGCACCGCCGGGCGTGCGCGAGCGCTGGCGCACCCGTCTGATGGAGCCACGTCCGCTCGACGAGGCCGAGAGCCTCGCATTGTTCGCCGACTACGGCGTGGCGACTGCACCGTTCCGCGTCGCCGACAGCGCCGCCGGCGTGGTGGCGGCCGCCGCGGCGATCGGCTATCCGGTGGCGCTGAAGACCGCCGCTGCGGGCGTGCTGCACAAGACCGAGCGCGACGGCGTGCGGCTGAACCTCCGCGACGAAGCGGCGCTCCGCGCCGCCTATGGCGAGCTCGCGGCGCGGCTGGGGCCGCGCGTGCTCGTAGCCGCGATGGCGCCTTCCGGCGTCGAGGTGATGCTGGGCTCCAGCCTCGATCCGCAGTTCGGCCCGGTCGTGGTGATCGGCGCCGGCGGCGTGCTGGTCGAAATCATTGCGAGCGTCACGCACGAGCTCGCGCCGTTCGATGCCGCGACGGCGCGACGGGCGATCGGGCGCCTGGAGCCGCTTCGGCGCATGCTGGCCGGCCCACGCGGGCGGCCGCCTAGCGATCTCGACGCGCTTGCCGCACTGATCGCCCGGTTCTCGGCCATGGTGGCGGACCTCGGCGACCTGGTCGCCGAGATCGACGCCAATCCGGTCATCGCCGAGCCGGGTGGCGCGCTCGCGGTCGACGCGGTCGTGGTGCCGCGGTCGGCGAAGGAGAAGGCGTGATGGACCTGACGATTCCGGCCGCCGACCTGGAGCTGAAGGCGCGGGCGCGCCGCTTCGCCGAGGCCGTGCTGTTCCCGCTGGAGGAGGAGCTGGAGCTGAACGGACATCTGCCCGACGCGACCAAGGCGAGGCTGAAGCGGGACGTGGTCGCGCACGGCTTCAACGCCATCAACCACGCGAAGGAGCATGGCGGGCAGGGGCTCACGATCTTCCAGCAGACGCTGGTCAACGAGGAGCTGGGCAAGGCCACGGGCGCGCTGTGGGCGGCGGCGTGGCATCCGGCCATCCCGTTGCGGCTGGGCACGAAGGCGCAGATCAGCGGCTACCTGGTGCCGAGCTGCAAGGGCGACCGGCGCGGCGCCTACGCCATCACGGAGCCCGGCGCGGGCTCCGATCCGCGTCGCGTGCAGACCAAGGCCGTGCGGCGCAACGGCCGCTACCATCTCGAAGGCGAGAAATGGTTCGTCACCAGCGGCGACGTGGCCGACTACCTGATCGTGCACGCCCATGTCGACGGCGACCCGGACAAGCCGACCCTGTTCCTGGTCGACAAGGCGCTGCCCGGCGTGCGCGTCAAGCGCATCCCCAAGTTCATGCATACCTACGTGTTCGAACACCCGGAGTTCGTCTTCGAGAGCGTCGAGCTGGACGAGTCCAAGGTGCTGGGCGGGGTCGGGCAGGGGTTCGAGCTGACCAAGGACTGGTTCGTCGAGGCCCGCCTGCAGATCGCCGCCAACTGCCTGGGCGCCGCGATCCGCGCGGCCGAGATTGCCAACGCGCACGCGGCGGAGCGCGTACAGTTCGACCGGCCGATCCGCGATTTCCAGGCGATCGAGTTCATGCTTGCCGACATGGCGGTCGAGATCATGGCGGCGAAGAGCATGGTCTACCGCGTCGCCTGGGAGATCGACCGCGGCCTCGACCGGAAGCTCGTGCATGCGCGCGCCTCGGCGGTGAAGCTCTTTGCGTCGGAGATGGCCGGGCGCGTGATCGACAAGGCGCTGCAGATCCTGGGCGGCCGCGGCTACATGCGGGAGAACCCGGTCGAGCGTCTCTACCGCGACATCCGCGTCGACCGCATCTGGGAGGGCACGTCGGAGATCCAGCGCGCCATCATCGGCGGGCAGATCAAGAAGCGCGGGCTGGGGCCGTATGTCGACTGGGGCTGAGCAAGGCGCCATCGCCGCGAAACTCCGGGGATGACTTCCGGCGCCGCCGATGCTAAGAGGCGCGCGGCGAATTTTCCCGCATTTCGAGAAAGCCATGGGGCAGGTTCCAGCAACGAACCTTCGCGGGCGCGCCTCCGGCGTGGTGCCGCGCGTCACCGTCCGGCGCCCGGATCAGCAGCGCCGCTGCCGCGGCGGGACGGCTTGAAATGTTCGTCCCGGGCTGGCGCAAGTCGCGGTTCGACCCGGATTGGGCCGCGTTGCGCCATGTGCGCGACGTGACTGCGGCAGCCGCGTGCGACGGCGTCGCCGACGTTCTGCTCGTCGGCGATCGATCGAGCCGCGCGATGCTCGGCGCAGCCGCTGCGGGCGTAGCCGGCACCCGCGCGGAGATCGCGATAGGCGACCTGCTTTCGGGCGACCCGGGCAAGGCCTTCGCGCCCATGTCGCGATTCGGCCTCTGCCTGTGCGGTCTCGGCGTCGCCGACCTGGCGTCGCTGCCGCAAGTCTTCTCCGCCGTGAAGCCGTTCCTCAAGCCGGACGCCGTCTTCGTCGCCTTGCATCGGAATGCCGGCGGACAGCCGCCCGGCGCCTTCATCTTGCCGGACGAAGGCGCGCTACGCGACGGAGACGAAGTGACCGTCCACTATGCCGGCCTTCCCCAGCCGGCGGCGCTGCTCTGGCAAGTGTGGGCCATGCTTTCGCCGGCCGGCCTGCGGCAAGCCTCGATCCGCGCCGTCGCGCGGCGTCTTCGGTCGCTCTGGCAGGCGTCCATCGGCCACAAGCCCGCGGTTCCGCCGCCGAAGCGGCCGGACCCGTGCGTCGGCGTCACCGCCACGGTCGAGCGCACGTACCGCTTTGCCGGCGATGACGGCACGCTCAAGTACGCGACCGATGCCGGCGTCTACGTGCCGCCGAACGAGGCGCCGCTCCAACCGGATCGCGTCGTGGATGCCGCCGTCGCCATGCCGCCCGGTTCGCGGGTCATCCTGGCGTTCGGGCAATCCAACGCCGCCAACGCGGGCGAGGGCATCTTCGCGGCCGACGGCCCGGTCCATGTGTTCAACGTGTTCGACCGCAAGTTCTACCGCGCGATCGACCCCCTGCCGGGGGCAACCGACTTCGGCGGGTCGGAGTGGGGAAGGCTGGGCGAGCGTCTGATCGGTAGCGGGCTTTGCCCGGCGGTGGTCGTCGTCCCGATCGCCTACGGCGCGAGCTTCGTGGCGGAATGGAGCCCCGGGGGGCCGCACTTCCGCCGCCTCATGTTCGCCCTGCGGCGCCTGCAGGCTTCCGGCATCGCGGTCGATGCGCTGTGCTGGCAGCAGGGCGAGGCGGAAGCCAACCACACGCTGATGAAGGCCGAGGAATACCGCGACCTGTTCCTGCTTATGCTCAAGGGCATCCGCCGGGCCGGCGTCCAGGCGCCGGTCTACGTTGCGCTGGCGACGCTCTGCGACCGGCCGGACAATCCGCATCGCAACCACGCCGAGATCCGGCGCGGCCAGCAGATGCTGCTGGCGCCCGGACGGGGAGTCCTGCCGGGGCCGGACATGGATGCGATCGGGCCGGAATATCGCCGCGACGGCTGTCATTTCTCCGCCGCCGGGCTCGACCGCGCGGCCGAGGCGTGGTATCGCGCCTTGGCTGCGGATCCGGGCCCGCTCGCGCGCGTCGAGCGGCGGCACAAGGTCGCCGCCGTTTCATCCTCGTAGCGCCGGTCGCCCCGGGGCCGGCATTCTCGAAGGGACGGGAATGACAGGATTCGCCAAGCAACTGGTCCTGCAAGGTCTCGCCCGCACGGGATATGTGCTGCTGAAGGCCGGCGCGCACCAGGAACTGCTCGCCCGCGCCGCGCAGGCCGCGATCACGGCGCCGCCGCCACCGCCGCCGCCCCCAGCGGCTGCTCCCGCGTCCGTGCCGTTCGCGCCCGATTCCGCGTTCGCGGCATTCCGTCGCACGCTGCCCGCGTCGCTCGACGTGCCGGAGCGGCGCATCCTCGCGCTCTATTCGGCCATGCAGTATCTCGCAGCGCGGGGCATCGCCGGCGACGTGATCGACTGTGCGCACGCCAATCCCGGCAACCTGGCGGTCATCGCGGCGGCCCTAGTGTTCCTCGAGGACACCAGCCGGCGGCTCATTTTGTGCGATCCGACCGCCGACCCGCTGCATCGCGCCGAACGCGAGCTGACGCCGTGGGGCCACGACTACGACCTGATGCGCGACGCGCAGCGTCCGTCCAGGGCAAAGGATGGCGAGACGCCGCCCGAAGCGATCCTGGCATCACGGTATCCGCGCGACCGGATCATGGTATGGCGCTATCCGCGCGAGCCGATCGCGACGTCCGAGCCTATCGCCTTCCTGGGGTTGACGATCGAGACATATCCGGCCAACCGCACCGCCATTGCGACGTTCTACGACCGGTTGGAGAGGGGCGGGGTCCTCGCCGTGGAAGGCGGCGGTCCGGCGCAGGCGCAGCGGGACGCAGTGGCCGAGTACCTGGCGGCGCGGAAGACCGGGTTGTTCCTGCCCTACGTGGCCGATGCCTACCGCATGGGGATCAAGACGTGACGCGGACAGTCCCGGCGGTCGCCGCCGCTAGAGCATCGCGACGTAGCGAAACTGGCCGTTCTGCTTGCGCAGCAGCTTGTAGCGGAGATTCGGCACCAGCACGTCCGATATGCCGATGAACGTGAACTCGCTGTCGTTCAGGTTCTGAAGGAACCGCTGCACGAACGGCGAGGCGGGGTCGTCGGTCAGCGCCACGTCGGCGAAAGAGCCGTGCGTCATTGCGACGTAATGGAAGTCGTAACGCTTGACGAAGGTATTTACAGCACCCATCACGCCCAGGTTCTGCTCGGCGCCACCCGGCCCTTCGTAGAAGTCGTTCATCAGCAGAATCGCGCCCGGCTTGAGCTTCCTGCGCGCTTCCATCATGTCGCGCAGCACGAATTCGTACTGATGGTTCGCGTCGATATACATGACGTCGAAATGCGTGTCGGGAAGGGAGGCAATGCCCTGGACCGAGTTCTCGCGGATGATCTTGACCGCAGGATTGCCGGCGAACCGCTGCTTGACGAACTGGTAGTTCTTCTCCTGCTCGCCGGCCGGGTTGTCGCCGAAATGGTCCCAATGGATCTTGCCGACGAAGTTGGCGAAATTTTCCGTCACGTCGCCGAACGGATTCTGCTGCGCCAGCTCCTGCCAGTTGTCGATCAGGTGGTACTCGGACGGCTGGCAGAGATCGACCACCGCCTGAGAGAAATCGCCGCGATAGACGCCGACCTCGGCCCAGACGCAATTCTTCGGCACCTGCTGAATCAAGGCCTTGCGGTCGCTGAAGATGAAATACACCGTCGTCTCCCGGTCCGGCGCCGGGGTCGCGGGCCGCGCACGGACAGCTTGTGTGACAGGCGGCGACAGATTGCCGGTTTTTCGTTCGAACGCAAGCCAGGCGCCGAACGCGAGCGATCGACCTATCGCGCCGCGCGCCGCAGCGGTTCCTTCTCTGCGCGCGCCACCCCGCAACCGTCCAGCACCAGCCGGGTGATGGTCTCGGCGGCGGCGCGGTAGTCCGCCTCGCCCAGGCGGCCGCGCCCGAGCACCGCGCGCACCTGCACCTCGAAATCGGCGTAGTGCTGGGTCATGGCCCAGATGCCGAACACGAGGTGGACCGGGTCGACCGGCCGCATCCGGCCCGCCGACATCCAGCTGCGGAGGATGGCGGCCTTCTCCTCCACCCGAGCGCGCAGCCCCCTGGCGAGGAAGCCGCCGAGAACCGGCGCGCCGTGCAGCACCTCGTTGGCGAACACCTTGGACGCGTTCGGCCGCGTGCGCGACCAGTAGATCTTGGCGGCGATGTAGTCGCTGAGCGCGTCGGCCGGATCGCGCTCGGGCCGGATCTGGTCGAAGGCGCCGAGCCACAGCTCGAGGATGTTCTCCAGTACCGCGCGGTACAGCGCCTTCTTGGTGCGGAAGTAGTAGTGCAGGTTCGCCTTGGGCAAGCCGGCGCGGGCGGCGATCGTGGCGGTCGTGGCGCCGCGGAACCCGCTTTCGGCGAACACGCCTTCGGCGGCCTGGAGGATGCGAGCGACGTTGCGCCTGCGGATTCGGCCGCCCTCGATCGCCGCGGGCCGTGCGATTGTCTTTCCCCTCATGTGCTTCTTATCGCGGCAGCCGCAAAGTTGACTATTTGGTCAGATCATCGGTACCGTCATTGCAGCAGGGTGGCAAGCCGGCCCGTTGCGGTGTCTGACCGGCCGGCGAGCGATAATGGGGCCGCCCCCGAACGAGCGGGGCCCGGGGATGTCCGAGAAAGCGGGCGTCGCCGCCGGACGATTGTCGGCGGCGGAATACGAGCGGAACTTCGGCGATGTGAAGCCGCCGCTCGATCGCGCCCGCGCGCTGGTCGAGGCCAGCCGCTGCCATTTCTGCTACGACGCGCCCTGCATCGAGGCCTGCCCGACCGGCATCGACGTACCGGGTTTCATCCGCAGGATCGCCACCGACAACGTCAAGGGCTCGGCGGTCACCATTCTCGAGCAGAACATCTTCGGCGGCTCCTGCGCCCGCGTCTGCCCGACCGAGATCCTGTGCGAGCGGGCCTGCGTGCGCACCGCCCAGGAAGGCAAGCCGGTGCGCATCGGCGCGCTGCAGCGCTACGCCACCGACGACCTGCTGGCGCGCGGCATCCAGCCGTTCCAGCGTTCCGCCGCCACCGGCCGCCGCATTGCCGTGGTCGGCGCCGGGCCGGCCGGGCTCGCCTGCGCACACCGCCTGTCGATGCTCGGCCACGACGTCACCGTGTTCGAGGCGAAGGCGAAGCCGGGCGGCCTCAACGAGTACGGCATCGCCGCCTACAAGCTGGCGGACAACTTCGCCCAGCGCGAGGTCGACTTCATCCTGTCGCTCGGCGGCATCACGCTGCGCCGCGGCCAGGCGCTGGGACGCGACATCGACCTTGCCGGTTTGCGGCGCGAATACGACGCTGTGTTCCTCGGGCTCGGGCTCGGCGGCGTCAATGCGCTGGGACTCGACGGCGAGAGCATGGAGGGCGTCGAGGACGCGGTCGCCTATATCGAGCGGCTGCGCCAGGCGCCGGACAAGTCCAAGCTGCCGGTCGGCCGGCGCGTCGTGGTGATCGGCGGCGGCAACACGGCGATCGACGCGGCGGTGCAGTCGAAGCGGCTCGGCGCCGAGGACGTGACCATCGTCTATCGCCGCGGCCCGGAGCAGATGGGCGCGACGGCGCACGAGCAGGAATTCGCCCAGGTCAACGGCGTGCGCATCAAGCACTGGGCGCGCCCCGTCGCCATCGTGGGGCAGGCGGGCGCGCTCCGCGAGGTCCGGTTCGAGTACACCAGGCTCGACCCCGCCGGCCGGCTGGTCGGCACCGGCGACGGTTTCGACCTTCCGGCCGACATGCTGTTCAAGGCGATCGGCCAGGCCTTCGTGCCGGCGCCGCTCGGCAACGGCGCGGCCGAGCCGCTGCGCTTGAACAACGGCAAGATCGCAGTCGACGCCGAGCGGCGCACCTCGCTCTCCAAGGTATGGGCCGGCGGCGACTGCATCGACGGCCCGGATCTGACGGTGAGCGCCGTGCAGGACGGCAAGCTGGCGGCGCTGTCGATCGACCGCGCCCTGCGGCCCCAGCCGAATCGCAAGGGAGCCTGAGCCATGGCCGACCTGCGCTGCAGCTTCGCCGGGATCAAGTCGCCCAATCCGTTCTGGCTCGCCTCGGCGCCGCCGACGGACAAGGAATACAACGTCGCGCGCGCGTTCAAGGCGGGCTGGGGCGGCGCGGTGTGGAAGACGCTGGGCGAGGAGGGTCCGCCGGTCGTCAACGTGACCTCGCGCTACGGCGCGCTCGAGGTGGGCGGCCAGCGCATGGTCGGCTTCAACAACATCGAGCTGATCACCGACCGGCCGCTCGAGGTAAACCTGCGCGAGATCAAGCAGGTCAAGCGCGATTGGCCGGACCGGGCGCTGGTCGTCTCGCTGATGGTGCCCTGCACCGAGGAGGCGTGGAAGAAGATCCTGCTGGCGGTCGAGGACACCGGCTGCGACGGGGTCGAGCTCAATTTCGGTTGCCCGCACGGCATGTCCGAACGCGGCATGGGCTCTGCCGTCGGCCAGGTGCCCGAGTACATCGAGATGGTGACGCGCTGGTGCAAGCGGCACACGCGCATGCCGGTGCTGGTGAAGCTGACGCCGAACGTGACCAACATCCTGGGGCCGGCGCGCGCGGCGAAGCAGGGCGGCGCCGACGCGGTGTCGCTGATCAACACGGTCAACTCGGTCATGTCGGTCGACCTCGACCTCATGGCGCCGACGCCGACGGTGGACGGCAAGGGCACGCATGGCGGTTATTGCGGCCCGGCGGTGAAGCCGATCGCGCTCTACATGGTGGCCGAGATCGCGCGCGACCGGGAATGCGCCGGCCTGCCCATTTCCGGCATCGGCGGCATCGCCACGTGGCGCGACGCGGCCGAATTCCTGGCGCTCGGCGCCGGATCGGTGCAGGTCTGCACCGCCGCCATGCATTACGGCTTCAAGATCGTCGACGACATGATCGATGGTCTGGGGAACTGGATGGACGACAAAGGCCATGCCGACCTGACCTCGGTCGTCGGCCGCGCCGTGCCCAACCTGACGGATTGGCAATACCTCAACCTCAACTACCAGCTCACGGCCCGCATCGACCAGGCGAAGTGCATCAAGTGCGGCCTGTGCCATATCGCCTGCGAGGACACCTCGCACCAGGCGATCCGCGACGTGCGGTCGAACGGGCAGCGCCGGTTCGAGGTGATCGACGCGGACTGCGTCGGCTGCAATCTCTGCATGCACGCCTGCCCGGTGCCGGGCTGCATCGACATGGTGGAGGTGAAGACCGGCAAGCCGCATCTCGACTGGACGCGGCATCCCAACAATCCCATGCGCAAGGCGGCCGAGTGAAGGTGAGCGCGCTGAAGCCCGTGGCCGAAACTCCGGCAAGGCCGGCGCCGGCAGCGGCGCCGCTCGTCATCGAGATCGACAAGCTGTCGCTGACCTACCAGGCGGCGGACGGGCCGGTGCTGGCCCTGTCGGACATCGACCTTCAGGTGCGCGCGGGCGAGTTCATTTCCTTCATCGGCCCGTCTGGCTGCGGCAAGACCACGCTGATGCGGGTGATCGCCAACCTGGTCGAGCCGAGCACCGGCACGATCAAGGTCAACGGCATGAGCCCGGAGGAGGCGCGGCTCAAGCGCGCCTACGGCTACGTCTTCCAGGCGCCGGCGCTCTATCCCTGGCGTACGGTGCGGCGCAACCTGATGCTCCCGCTCGAGATCATGGGCATGCCCAGGACGGAGCGCGAAGCGCGCGCCCGGAAGTACCTGGCCCTGGTCGGCCTCGACGGCTTCGAGAACAAGTTCCCCTGGCAGCTCTCCGGCGGCATGCAGCAGCGCGTGTCGATCGCCCGCGCGCTGGGGTTCGAGCCGCAGCTTCTGCTGATGGACGAACCCTTCGGCGCGCTCGACGAGATCAACCGCGACCGCCTCAACGAGCACCTGCTGCGCCTGTGGGAGAAGACGCGCGTCACCGTCGTCTTCGTCACCCACTCGATCCCGGAGGCGGTCTACCTGTCCAACCGCATCGTCGTCATGTCGCCGCGGCCGGGCCGCATCCTCGAGGTGATCGACAGCGACCTGCCGCCCGACCGCACGCTCGACGTACGCGAGACGCCGGAATTCCTCGCCATCGCCCATCGCGTGCGCATGGCGCTGCGAGCGAGCCATTCCTATGACGATTAGCGCCGCTTCCAGTCCCCCCTCCCCTTGCGGGAGGAGGGGCGAGATGTTGCGGGCATGACCGCCGTCGCCGCCGCACCAGCCGCCTTCGCGCCACGCCGTTGGTTCGGCCACGTCGCGCCGCTCGCGACCGTGCTGCTTGCCATCCTCGTGCTCTGGTACGTCGGCGCGATCCTGCTCAACGCGCCGCAGGTGGTCGAGCTCAAGTTCCGCGACCGGCCGGATTGGACCGTGGCGGGGCTGGTCGAGGCGACCTGGTCGATGGAGCGGCCGGTTCTTCCGGCGCCGCACCAGGTGGCGGTCGATTTCCACGAGTCGGTATTCGCCCGGCCGGTCACCTCGCGCCGCAGCCTCGTCTACCACGCCGGGGTGACGGCCTCGGCCACGCTGGTCGGGTTCCTGCTCGGCATCGTGCTGGGGATCGCGCTCGCGGTCGGCATCGTGCACGTGCGCACGCTCGACCGCAGCCTGATGCCCTGGGTCATCGCGTCTCAGACCGTGCCGATCCTGGCGATCGCGCCGATGATCGTCGTCGTGCTCGGCAATATCGGCTTCACCGGCCTGCTGCCGAAGGCGGTGATCTCGATGTATCTCTGCTTCTTCCCCGTGACCATCGGCATGGTCAAGGGCCTGCGCTCGCCCGACCCGCTGCAGCTCGACCTCGCGCGCACCTATTCCGCTTCGCCCGCGCAGGTGTTCTTCAAGCTGCGCTGCCCGGCCTCGGTGCCGTTCCTGTTCGCCTCGCTCAAGGTCGCGGTCGGCGTCAGCCTGGTCGGCGCCATCGTCGGCGAATTGCCGACCGGGGCGCAGGAGGGCATCGGCGCGCGGCTGCTGAGCGGATCCTATTACGGCCAGACGATCCAGATCTGGTCGGCGCTCGTGATGGCGGCCCTGCTTGGCATCGTGCTGGTGGCCCTGGTCGGGCTGGTCGAGCGGCTGGTGCTCCGGCGCATGGGGGCCGAGGCGTGAGCGGCCGCGTCGACCGGGTGGCCGCGGTCGGTGCGGCGCTGCTGCTGGCGTCCTTCGCCGCGCCGGCCGCGCGCATCGATGCGCAGGCGGTGTACTGGTTCGGCACTGGCGCCGGCGCGGTTCTTATCCTGATCGGGCTCGGCGCCGCGTGCTGGACGGCATTGCGCCGGCCTCGCGGCTGGACCGGCGGCCTGGCGCTGGCGGGTGCGCTGATCCTGGCGGCGGTCGCGCCGCTCGGACTGCTCGGCGTGCCCCATCGTCTCGGGGCGTCCGCGCCCGGGCTGTGGCTGGTGGTGGCTGGTCTCGTCTGCCTCGCATGGCGCGCGCTGGAGACGCTGGCGCGGCTGCCGACAGGCCGGCTCGGCGGCCTCGTCGTGCCGGGCCTGTTCGGCCTCGTCGTGCTGTTCCTGTGGGAGATGCTGGTGCGCGGCTTCGAGATCCCGCGCGTGCTGCTGCCGAGCCCGAGCCAGATCGGCCATGTCATGGCGGCCGGCGCCGACACGCTGGCGCAGGACTTCCGCCAGACCTTCCTCAAGTCGGTGCTGGCGGGGTTCGCGCTCGGCTCGGGCGCGGGCTTCGCCGCGGCGGTCTTGATCGACCGCTCGCCGTTCCTGCAGCGCGGCCTGCTGCCGCTGGGCGCGCTGGTCAGCGCCATCCCGATCATCGGCATCGCGCCGATCATGGTGATGTGGTTCGGCTTCGACTGGCAGTCGAAGGCGGCGGTGATCGTGGTCATGACGTTCTTTCCCATGCTGGTGAACGCGCTGGCGGGCCTCAACGCGGCCGGCGGCATCGAGCGCGACCTGATGCGCTCCTACGCCGCGGGCTACTGGGGCACGCTCGTCAAGCTGCGCCTGCCCAACGCCTTGCCGTTCGTGTTCAACGCGCTGAAGATCAACTCGACCCTGGCGCTGATTGGCGCGATTGTCGCCGAGTTCTTCGGTACGCCGATCGTCGGCATGGGCTTCCGCATCTCGACCGAGGTCGGGCGCATGAACATCGACATGGTCTGGGCGACGATCGCGGTCGCGGCCGTGGCGGGCTCGGCGTTCTACGGCCTGCTCGCGCTGTTCGAGCGCGGCTTGACCTTCTGGCATCCGTCGTTCCGCAGCTAGATCATCCACGAGCTCGAACCAGAGGAGGCAGATACATGAGGAAATTCGCCATGCTGGCCGGCGTTGCCGCGCTGGCGGTCGCCGGGTCTCACGCCCAGGCGCAGGACAAGCTGACGCTGCAGCTCAAATGGGTGACGCAGGCGCAGTTCGCCGGCTACTACGTCGCCAAGGACAAGGGCTTCTACAAGGCCGAGAAGCTCGACGTCACGATCAAGCCGGGCGGACCCGACATCGCTCCGGCGCAGGTGATCGCGGGCGGCGGCGCCGACGTCATCATCGACTGGATGCCGTCTGCGCTGGCGACGCGCGAGAAGGGCGTGCCGCTGGTCAACATCGCCCAGGTCTTCAAGCGCTCGGGCATGATGCTGACCTGCCGCAAGGACAGCGGCATCAAGAGCCCGGCCGACTTCAAGGGCCGCACGCTGGGCGTGTGGTTCTTCGGCAACGAGTATCCGTTCCTGTCTTGGATGGACAAGCTGGGGCTCAAGACCGCCGGCGCCAGCGCCGACATCAAGGTGCTGAAGCAGGGATTCAATGTCGACCCGCTCTTGCAGAAGCAGGCCGACTGCATCTCGACCATGACCTACAACGAGTACTGGCAGGTGATCGACGCCGGCATCAAGCCCGACCAGCTGCTGGTCTACAAGTACGAGGATCAGGGCGTCGCCACGCTCGAGGACGGGCTCTACACGACCGAGGCGAAGCTCAAGGACGCGGCCATGGCCGACAAGCTCGTCCGTTTCGTGCGCGCCTCGATCAAGGGCTGGGACCACGCCATCAAGAACCAGGCCGAGGCGGTCAAGATCGTGCTCGACAACGACGCGACCGGCGCGCAGAAGGAAGCGCACCAGAAGCGCATGATGGGCGAGATCGCCAAGCTGGTCGCCGACCAGCCCAAGGGTCTCGGCTATCTCGAGCCCGCCGACTACGAGCGCACGGTCGCCACACTGCTCGGCGGCAAGTCCGACCCGGTCATTACCAAGAAGCCGGAAGGCGCCTGGACCCACGCCATCATCGAGAAGGCCCTGAAGAACTAGGCGCCGGGCCCGGCCCTCTGCGCTGTCTTTTCCCCCTTCCGCGCCGCCGGGCGCGGAAGGGGGCCGCGCAGAGCGATATTCCGGCCCCTTGAAGCGCCGTCCGGGCCCGTCCATGCGATGCCTTGTGACGCATCCGGCGCATCGACTTCACGGTATTGCAATCACGGTGTCGGCATCGGCGCTGACTTCCCCGAGGGGCAGCGCCGCCTGCCCGCCTCGTGGTCGCTCCGCGAGGCACGGCCTCAGCGGGCATGGATCGGGTCGGTCGCGACGCGCTAATCTGGTGCCGGGGGCGGCGGTGCGGATTTTCTGGAAACTGCAAGACGTCTGGGCCGGATTGCTGATCATGGCGCTGGGAGGTCTGGCGTTGTGGCTGGCCGGCAATCTGGCCATGGGACAGGCCGTGCGCATGGGCCCCGGCTACGTGCCGCGCATCCTGGCGGGCGTGGTCGTCGCGCTCGGCGCCATCGTCTGCGGCCGCGGGTTGATCGCCGGCGGGGTCACTGTCGGTTCCTGGGCGTTGCGGCCGCTCGCGGTGATATTGACCTCGATCGTCGCCTTCGGCTTCCTGATCGATCGCCTGGGGCTGGTGGCGGCCTCGATCGCGCTGGTGATTGTCGCGCGGGCGGCGGCCGGCGGGGTGCGCCCGGTCGAAACCGTCGCTTTGGCGCTGGCGCTCGCCGCCTTCGCCGCGGCGACGTTCGTCGGGCTGCTCGGCCTGCCGTTCAAGCTGTGGCCGGCCTGAGGCGCGATGGACCTGCTGGTCAACATCGCGCACGGATTTTCCGTTGCCCTGACGCCGGCGAACGTGTTCTTCTGTTTCCTTGGCACGCTGCTGGGAACGCTGATCGGCGTGCTGCCCGGCATCGGCCCCCTCGCGACGATCGCCATGCTGCTCCCGATCACCTTCGCGCTGCCCCCCGTCGGGGCGCTGATCATGCTGGCGGGAATCTACTACGGCGCGCAGTACGGCGGCTCGACCACGGCGATCCTGGTCAACATCCCCGGCGAATCCTCGGCGGTCGTGACATGCCTGGACGGCTACCAGATGGCGCGGCAGGGGCGCGCAGGACCGGCGCTCGCGATCGCGGCGCTCGGCTCGTTCCTCGCCGGATGCGTGGCGACGGTGGTGATCGCGCTGGTGTCGGAGCCGCTCACGGTCCTCGCGCAGCGCTTCCAGGCGCCGGAGTACTTCGCCCTGATGACGCTGGGCCTGGTCGGATCGGTGGTGCTGGCCAAGGGGTCCGTGCTCAAGGCCGTCGCCATGATCTTCATCGGCCTGCTGCTGGGCACGGTCGGCACCGACGTGAATACCGGGCAGATGCGGCTGACCTTCGGCATCCACGAGCTGGCAGACGGCATCGGCTTCGTGCCGCTGGCAATGGGCCTGTTCGGCATTGCCGAGATCGTGGCGAACCTGGGCGCGGCGGGAGGCCAGCCCGTGCGGCCGGAGCGCGTCGACCGCCTGATGCCGTCGCGCGACGACCTGCGCCGGTCGACGCCCGCCGTGCTTCGCGGCACGGCGATCGGCTCGGCGCTGGGCGTGCTGCCGGGCGGCGGCGCGCTGGTGGCCGCCTTCGCGGCCTACACCGTGGAGAAGAAGCTCGCTGCCGATCCCAGCCGGTTCGGGCGGGGCGCGATCGAGGGGGTCGCCGCTGCGGAATCGGCCAACAACGCCGGCGCGCAGACATCGTTCATACCGATGCTGACCCTCGGCATCCCGCCCAACGCGGTCATGGCGCTGATGATCGGGGCGATGGCGATCCACGGAATCACGCCCGGCCCGCAGGTGGTGACCAAGCAGCCCGATTTGTTCTGGGGCATGGTCGCCAGCATGTGGATCGGCAACCTGATGCTGGTCGTCATCAACCTGCCGCTGATCGGCATCTGGGTCCGGCTGTTGCGCGTGCCGTACAGGCTGCTGTTCCCGGCGATCATGCTGTTCTGCGCCATCGGCGTATACAGCCTGAACAACTCGGTGACCGAGGTCATGCTGATGGCGCTGTTCGGTCTGCTTGGGTATGTCCTGCTCAAGCTCGATTGTGAACCGGCGCCGCTGCTGCTCGGCTTCATCCTGGGGCCGCTGATGGAGGAGAACCTGCGTCGCGCCATGCTGATCTCGCGCGGCGACCCGCTGGTGTTCGCCACCCGTCCGATCAGCGCCGGGCTGCTGCTGCTCGCAGCACTGCTGCTCGTCCTCGTCATCGTGCCGGCGATCCAGCGCAAGCGTGCCGAGACGTTCGTCGAGTAGGCGCCCCTAGGGGATGCAGATCCTGTCCGACTCGATGTCGGAGATGAAGCCGTAGGACGGCGCCGAGGTGATCATCAGCTCGGTTCTGGCGGCAACCGCGACGGTCTGCGGCGTTACGCTGCAGGCCCAGAAGGTCGGCACCAGGCCCGGCGGCACGGGCGGCACCGGCGTCCCGGTCATCGGATGCTCCAGGTCGCAGCCCAGCGCCGCCGGATCGCCGACATGGATCGGCGCACCGTGGTTGAAGGGGAAGCGGCTGGTCAGCTGCGTGGCGATGATCAGCTCGGCCGGAGTCAGCCAGCGCATGGTCACGACCAGCGGCCCGCGGAACGGGCCGGCCGGGTCGGTTTCGACCTTGGTGCGCAGCACCCAGCGGTTCTTCTCGGTCTGCACCCCGGCCCGGCGCAGGGCCAGGTCGCAGCTCGTGTTCGAGCCGATGAAGAAGCTGACGAAGTCGTCGCGCCACAGCGGGCGGATGTCGGGCACGTCCTCGACCCGCTCGCCGTGGCGGTAGACCGAGTAGAGCGGCAGATCGGTGCGCAGGTCGGCGCCGGGGGCCAGCCGCTTCGGCTCCCATTGCCCGGCCTCGACCACTTCCAGCACCGGGCAGGGCTTCTGGTTGCGCTGGCAGAACACCATGAAATCCAGTGCCTGCGCTTTCGGCAGCACGACCAGAGCGCATTGCACGTAACCGGGCGCCACGTTGCGCGTGATGCGGCGGAACGTGCCGGCGCGGCATTCCATTCGCACCTGCTGTGCCGGGTTCAGCGCCGGCCGGTCGACGGTGTCGGGACTCACGGGGCAGTTACTCGGCCTTGAGGCCGAGCTGCCGGATCATCTTGCCCCAGCGGTCGAATTCCATCCTGGTCATCTTGTCGAGCTCGGCGCCGGGGGCGCCGATGCCCTCGGCGAACATGTCGGCCAACCGCTTGCTCATCGCCGGGTCCTTCATGGCGACCTGCGCTGCCTGCTGCAGCTTGGCGATGACCGGTGCCGGGGTGCCGACAGGCGCGTAGATCCCGGTCCAGGAATCGGTCACGAAATCCTTGTAGCCGGCCTCGACCATCGTCTGCGTGTCGGGCAGCGCCGCCGAGCGCTTCGCCGACATCACCGCCAACGCCTTCACCTTGCCCGCCTGGATGTGCGGCAGCGCCGTCTGGAGGTTGTCGACGATCAGCGGCACCTCGCCGGCGATCACGCCCTGGAGCGCCGGCCCGCCGCCCTTGTACGGCACGTGCACCAGGTCGATGCCGGCCTGGGCCTTGAGCATCTCGGTGGCGAGGTGCGCGTGGGTGCCGTTGCCGCCGGTGGCGTAGTTGTGCTTGCCGGGGCTGGCCTTCGCGAGCTTGACCAGATCGGGAACGTTGGAAACGCCGAGGCCCGGATGGGCGACCAGCACGATCGGCGCGATGGTCATCAGGGCCACGGGCTGGAACGCCTTGAGGCTGTCGTAGGGCAGGTTCTGGTAGAGGTTCGGCGCGATCCCGTGCGTCGACACCGTGCCGGCCATCAGCGTGTATCCGTCGGCCGGCGCCTTGGCGACATAGGCCGCGGCGATGGTGCCGCCGGCGCCGCCGCGGTTCTCGACGATCACGCGCTGGCCGAGCGGTTCGGCCATGCGGTCCGCGAACAGGCGCGCCATCACGTCGGTGGCGCCGCCGGGCGGGAACCCGACGACGATCGTGACGGGCTTGCTGGGATACGAGTCCTGCGCCACCGCCGGCGCGCAGGCGATCGCGCCGAGCAAGACGGCCAGTCCGGCCATGGTCAGCGAGCGAATGCGGCGCATGGGGCCCCCCTGTGTGATGCGATGGCCGAAAAGTCTAGCCGAGCCGCGCCATGCTGTCAGCGTTCGCGGCGGCCGAGTTCACGGGACGTCTTCCTTGCGTGCATATCGATATGGCAGCGCACGCAAGTCGACTCCGGCCGGGCCCGGCGTGTCGACCTCGACGAAGCCGCGGCACAACGGGGCGAACGCGCCGCGAAAATGGTTCTTGCCCTTGACGCAGAGCAGGCGCAGCGCCCGCACGTCGATGCCGTGCAGGTCGAAATAGGCCGTGTCGTTGACCGGCTCGCGGCGACTGGTGACGATGGTCTGGATGCCGGCGACATCGAGCACTGCGGTCGGTCCCATGCGCACGGTCAGCCCCTTGTGCATCGGTCCGCGGTTGGTGAACACGCCGTCGGTCAGTCTGCGCACGACGACGGCGACCGGCACCGGCGGGCCGAAATCGCCCGTCACCTGGCCGCCCAGCCTGCAGTCCATCCTCGCGCCGACGCCGGCCTTGCGGGCCCGTTCCACCAGCGCGGCGTCGCAGAAATAAGCGAAGGCGGTCGGCACGTCGGGCTTCATTTCGACCAGCGCCCGGAACAGTCCTGGCGTGTCGGCGATACCGCCCGAGTAGGTGTTGTCGGCGGACTCCAGCGCCACGGCCGGTCCGTCGCCCGCCAGCGACATGGCGCGCCGCAGTCCTTCGGCCGGGTCGGGAAGGGACACGGAAAAGCGCGAAACGCGGGCCCGCATCGCCGCGGCCAGCGTTCCGGCCGCACGGTCCGCCGCCGCCGCATCGCGGTCGGCGTGAACCATGACGGACGCGCCGGTGTAGGGCGTATCGGCGTAGGGAAATCCGCCGAACGGCGTCACGTCGAGCACGGCGCCGACCTCGGCGGCGCGCGCGATGGCCTCGAGCTCCATCATCGGTCCGTCGGTCGTGCGCATGTTGAAGCTGTGCAGGATGCAGCCCGGCCGCACCAGGCGCCCGACCGGCCGCAGTCGCCCGGCGACCGTGGCTTCGAGCATCGACAGCACGCGTCCCGCGGTTTCGCGCATATCGAGATGCGGCAGGGTCTTGTAGCCGGCGCCGACGTCGATCACCTCGACCACCTCCGGCCCCAGATTCGCGTGCATGTCGAAGCTCGCGCCGAGCGGCGTGGCGCCGATGGCCTGCCGGACCGCGCGCAACAGCTCCAGCTCCGGCTGCGGCCGCCTTGCGGTCGCGAGCGCCCCGTGCAGCGAGAGATAGACGGCGTCCCATCGCCGGCCCGCCAGGTCGCCCAGCACCTCGCCCTTGAACGCGTCGAACAGCGCGTCGTCCATCGGCCCGCCGGGCTGCGCGGAAGCGCAGCGCGAGACCGTGACCGCCCAGTCCGGGTTGCAGTCGGCGAAGTCGATCACCGCGGCCAGTTCGGTCGGCGTGTCGCGATAGGGCGTCAGCGCCGAGGCTCCGCGAGCCCATTCCGTGCCCTCGAACTCGGCGAGATCGGTGGGCAGCGGCGAGAACGAGTTCACCTCGAGCCACAGCCGGGCGACCAGCAGATGCTTTGGCATGATGTCGTTCCGCTCAGGTTGCGGCCGGCGGCAGGAACGCGATCGCGGCGTCCACCGGCAAGCCGCGCTGAAGGCCGGTCTGTCGATCCGACGCGCGCAGCACGATGTTCTGATGATTCGGCATGTGCGACTCGTCGAAGCCGACGATGTGGCCCAAGGTCTCGCCCGCGACGACCACCCGGTCGCCCTCGGCCAGGATGCCGCCCACGGTGAACTCGACGAATGCGATTCCGGCGACGCGATCGACCCGGCCTCCCGGTGCGGCGCCCGGCTCGTCGGTCGCCATCAACTCGTGGATCTCGCCCTGGCGGATGGCGCGCGTGTTCGGGCGGATCAACTGCAATCCGCGCTGGTCGCGCACGAATTTCAGCACGGCGACCAGCACCCCGCGCAGCGGCCGGCGCGGATAGTCGGGCGGAGGAACGCGTTCTGCCGAGAGGAACGGGTCGCCGTGCTCGTCCTTCATGGTTTCCCCCGGCATGGTTTCCTCTGGCATGGTTCTCCCTGGTTCAAAACCGGTCGGCGCGATAGGGCGCGAGGTCGACGCTCGGGCGACGCCGCTGGGCCAGCTCCGCGACCAGCTTGCCAGTGATCGCGGCCAGCGCAAGCCCCACCTGATCGTGCCCGAAGGCGAGCAGCACGTTCGGATGGCGCGGCGCCCGGTCGATGATCGGCAGCGAGTCGGGCAGGGATGGTCGCGGCCCCATCCACGGCACGCCTTCCTCGTCGCCGATCGCCGGCGCCAGGGCGCGCGCATGGCGAAGGATGCGCCGGGCGTGCCGGAAATCCGGCAACGCATCGGGCGAAGCGAACTCGGCGATGCCCGTCACGCGCAGCCCGCCGCGCATCGACGTCAGCACGACGTGCCGTTCCGGCGCGTTGATCGGCCGCCGGAAGCGTACGTCGGCGCCCGAAAGCTCGACATGGTAGCCACGCTCGGCGACCAGCGGCACGCGAACCCCCAGGCCGGCGGCGAGCGACGCGGACCATGCCCCGGCCGCGATGACGAACTGCTCGGCCTCGTGCCTTCCTGCATCGCTGAGCGCGGCGCCGGGGCCGTCCTCGGCGATCTCGAATCCGTGGACCCGCGCGCGCAGCAATTTCCCGCCGCCGCGCACGAAATGCTCCGCCAACGTGCGCACCAGCAGCAGCGGGTCGGTGGTGTGGCCGACCTGCGGCAGCATCACGGCGTGACGGATCGTCGGCGACAGGGCGGGCTCCAGTTCGCGCGCCTCGTCGCCGCTCATGGCCTCGACCGCGATGCCGCGGCGCCGCCGCATCTCCAGGGCATAGCGCGCCGCCGCCAGGCCCTCGTCGGTCTCGTAGACCAGCAGCAGGCCTTCGCGCTCGACCAGGTGGCCGGCGCCCGCCGCTTCGAGCAGCGGCGCATAGGCGTCGAAGAGATGCCGCTGCAGGGCATGGCGGGCGTCCGCCGATGCCTCGGCGACGTCCGGGCGCGCGTTGGCGAGGACGCGCAACAGGAAGGGCCACGTGCGCGTCAGATCGCGCCAGCGGACCGTGACGGGCGATTCCCGGTCGAACAGCATCGCCGGCGCGCGGCGTCGCAGGCCCGGCACGGCGGCCGGCACGCAGCTCGCGTAGCCGAACCCGCCGGAATTGCCGGCGGAGCAGCCCGCGCCCGGCGCGTCGCGGTCCACCAGCGAGACGGCGAATCCGGCGCGCTGAAGGTATAGCGCGCAGCACGTGCCGACGGCCCCGGCGCCGATGACCAGAATGCGTCGCATGCTGGAAGGTTAGAGTGGATCGAGGCGCTTAGCGAGCTTGGCCATGCCGGGAACGGGGCCCGGCGCCGAGCCGATCAGCCCCTCGCGCCAAGCCGCCGGCGCCGGTGCGGCACAGCAGGTAGAAACTGCGAGCGGGTCGATCTTGCCCCGCGTGGCGAAGCGGCGCCGGGCGACAGAACTGCAATCATGCCGGGACGGTCACGCTCGCCCGCGCGCAGGCCGATCGGAAGCGGGCGACGCACCTTGTCGACGCCTTCGCGTCCTGGTGGCCGCCCTCGGCGCTACTCCGCCGCCGCCCTCGGCACGGGGCGCGGCTTCTTCGCCTCGGCCTGCCGCTCGACGGCGGCGAAGTAGGGGGCGAAGGTCGGGCGGTCGATGTAGCGGCCGGCGCCCTTGACGGCGTCGAGCTTGCCGTTCGCCCACACGACCTTGCCTTGCGAGATGGTGGTGGTGGCGACGCCCTGCATCGTCATGCCTTCGAAGATGTTGAAGTCGATCTTCTGGTGGTGGGTCTTGGCCGAGATGGTGCGGCTGGCGGTCGGGTCCCAGACCACGAGATCGGCGTCGGCGCCGACGCTGACCGAGCCCTTGCGCGGGTAGATGTTGAAGATCTGCGCCGCGTTGGTCGAGGTCACGCGCACGAACTCGTTCGGCGTCAGCCGTCCCTTCGCCACGCCGTGATGCCACAGCACCGTCATGCGGTCCTCGACGCCGCCGGTGCCGTTCGGGATCCTGGTGAAGTCGTCGCGGCCCATCGCCTTCTGCGGCGCGCAGAAACAGCAATGGTCGGTCGCCGTCGTCTGCACTGTGCCGCACTGCAAGCCGCGCCACAGCACCTCCTGATGCTCCTTCGCCCGGAAGGGCGGGCTCATCACGTGGGCCGCGGCATAGTTCCAGTCGGGATGGCGATAGACGCTGTCATCGACCACCAGGTGCCCGGCCAGCACCTCGCCGAACACGCGCTGGCCCTCGGCCCGCGCCCGCGCGATCGCCTCGAGCGACTCGCGGCAGGAATTGTGCACGATGTAGACGGGCACGCCGAGCACCTGGGCGATGCGGATGGCGCGGTTGGCGGCCTCGCCCTCGACCTCGGGCGGGCGCGACAGCGGATGGCCCTCGGGCCCCGTGATGCCGGCCTTGATGAGCTGCTGCTGCAAATGGAACACCAGCTCGCCGTTTTCCGCGTGCACCGTGCACAGCGCGCCGAGCTCGCGCGCGCGGGTGAAGCTCCTCACCAGCACCTCGTCGTCGGCCATGATGGCGTTCTTGTACGCCATGAAGTGCTTGAAGCTGTTGACGCCGTGCTCGCGCGTCAGCGTGCCCATGTCGCGGTGCACGCTCTCGTCCCACCACGTGACCGCCACGTGGAACGAGTAGTCGCCGGCCGCCTTCTCGGCCCAGCCGCGCCACTTGCGATAGGCCTCGAGCAGGTTTTCCTTCGGGCTCGGGATCACGAAGTCGATGATCATGGTGGTGCCGCCGGCGAAGCCGGCCGCGGTGCCGGAGTAGAAGTCCTCCGACGCCACCGTGCCCATGAACGGCAATTCCATGTGCGTGTGCGGGTCGATGCCGCCCGGCATGACCAGCTGTCCGCCGGCATCGACGACCTGCGCACCCGCCGGCGCGTCGATCTTCGCGCCGATCGCCTGGATCTTGCCCTCGGCGCACAGCACGTCCGCGCGGAAGCTGTGCTCGGCGGTCACCACCGTGCCGCCGCGGACCAGTAGCGTCATCCCTCACCTCCGTTGGAGCGTCCCTGCCAGGCTCCCGGAAGGAACCTGATCATTTGGTCAAGTCTAGCGCGGGAGGGCGGGGCGGGCCAGCGGGAAGCCGCCGGGCGCGCAGCCGGTGACCGCGATGCGGGCGGCCGCGCATTGCGCTATGATGCCCTGCGAACCGGGGTGGACGGGCTGCTTCGGGAATCCGGACAGGGACCAGCGCAAGAAATGTTCAGTTCGCGCGCTAAGCGCAGCCTATCGGCATACGCAGCGGCGCTTGTCGCGGCAGCACTCGCCCTCCCCACAGAGGCGAACGCCTGCTCGCAGGAGAAAATCGACGCGTATGTCCGCGACCTGAGCGAGATGTCTGCCTCCTCGGAGAAGTCCATTCGCTACCTTGTCCCCATGTTCCGCGATTGCGGCCAGGCCGCGATCGCCTCGGAACTCGCGGCCACGCCGGAGTGGCTCGCATCCATGCGCCAGGAGCTGCAGTCGCGGGCCAAGTCCCCGCCGGGCCTCAAGGAGACCATCGACAAGGGCCTGGCCGACCTCAACAAGGCGGAGTCGACGCTGCAGCAGCGCTACGAGCTGGTGCTGGGCGGGATCGACTCCATGTACGACACGCGCTTTCCCCCGAAGTGCCGGCGCGAGCGCAACCAGGTCGTCACGTCCATGAAGGCGGTGCGGCCGATGGTGCCCGACGCGATCCGCAAGCTCGACGAATTCAAGGCGTGCCTGGCCCAGTGATCGGCGGCGACGCGCTTGTGGGCGTGCCGGGCGGGTGCCGCTCGCCTACTTGATCAAGGTGACCGGACGCTTGGTCAGGTGCACCACCTTGGTGGCGACCGAGCCGAGCACGAGATTGCCGATCGCCCCCATGCCCCGCGTCCCCATGACGATGCCGTCGCAGTCGAGCTTGTCCGCGTGCTTGGCGATCGCCGAGGCCGTGTCGCCCACCAGGATCTCGCTCTTGTAGGGCACGCCGGCCTTCTTCGCCGCTTCCTCCGCCGGCCGCAGGATTTCCTGACTCTGCTTCTTCAGTATTTCCGCCCATTGCTCTCTCGAGATGTAGAGCTGGACCTCGCCGTAGACGACCGGCTCGGGTTGAACGGTCACGAGGTGGATCTCGATCTGCCTGTCCGCCTTGGCGAGCTTCAGCGCGTAGTCCAACGCGCGGGCGGCATTGTCGGAACCGTCCATCGGCACCAGAATTCTGCGCACGGCCATCCTCCCCAATGATGTCGTTGCACTATGCTGGGCGGCCCCGCGCCGTGCAAGCGGGCTCCAGCCGCAGGATCGCGCGCGTCGCCGCGGCGACGGCCGGCGCCGAATACGCGAGCGGCACGTACCCGCCTGCCGCCCAGGTCTCGGCGAGGGCACCATGCTGCGCGGCGCCCGGCACGCCCGACTGGCCGGGCGCGTTGATGCAGCGGCTCTTGTCCCAGCCGCCGACGTCGATCACCAGGCGCATCGCGGCGCCGTGCGAGACGGCGAAATCGCTGCGATAGGTGGCGTTCATCACCGTGGTGGCGTCGCCGCCGAGCGGGAAGGGACCGACCGACCAGCCGGCGTCGGCGCCGACGGCATCGAGCGGATGGGCGAAGCGCATTTGGTGGAGATCGCCCCAGCGCCAGGCGGCCGGGTCGGGGCCGAGGCGGGCGGCGCAGTCCTGCCACGCGGCGGCGAGCATGGCGCCAAGGAAGGCCGCGCGTCCGCCGGCCTGCCGCCAGAGCGGTGCCGAGGCATCCTCGAGCAGCGCCAGTGCCGCCTGGTTGTGCGGCGGCGTCGCCAGCGCCGCCTCGCGCGCGTCCCCGGTGGTGAGCGCAACGAGCCCGGGCTTGAGATGCCGCGACCACCATACCCCGTAGAGGGCCGCCGCGGCGCTGTCGCAGTCCAGGCGATGATCCCAGCGCGCCAGCAGCGCGCGCGGCGTCGGCGTCGCGGACGAGCGGGTGATCGCGATCGAGCGAAGCGACCACGGCAGCGGCACGGCGCGCCGTGACGGAAACCTGGTCGGTCTGCAGCGCCATCGAGTCCTCGAGCCGGTGCCGTGCGATGCCGGGCAGGACCTCGCGGATGCGGAGCGAGCGCGCCTCGTCCGACCACTCGAAGCCGATCGGGTCGTGCGCATGATCCCAGTCGGCCGGCAGGTTGCACTCGTTGGCGGTGAAGACGAAGCCGGCGGGAGGGTCGCGGTCCTCCGGCCGATCGGCCATCGGCCGGTTGCCCTGCCACTCGAAGCGCCCGTCGCCCGGCACGGGCAGCACGCCGGTCCAGTCGCGCCGCAGCGGCAGATAGCCGGCCGTCAGCCGGGCGACATGGCCGTCGAGCCCGGCATAGGTCATGTTGACCGCCGGCGCCTTCCAGCGTGCGAGCGCGGCGCGGAACTGGCCCAGCTCGCGCGCACGCATGCTTGAAAGGCTGGCGAGATAGGGCGCGGCGCCCGGCTCGGACCAGACGGTCCGCAGCGCGAAGGCGCGCTTGCGCTCCGGCTCCTCCAGCAGCACGGGCCCGTGCCGCGTATAGGCCAGCGTCACCGCCTGGTCCGCTTCGCCCCTGACCGGGATGCGCTCCTCGACGCGCTCGAACCGTTCCCAGCCGCCGCGATAAAGATAGCGGTCGGTGCCGTCGGTCTCGTAGACCATGATGTCTTCCTGGTCGGCATCGAAGATCGTCAGGCCGAAGGCGATGGCGCCGTTGTGCCCGAGCGAGATGCCCGGCACGCACGGCTCGCCGGCGCCGATCGCGTCGAAGCCCGGCGCGGTCAGATGCACGAGGTACCTCAGCGACGGCATGGCGAGCGCGCGATGCGGGTCGCTCGCCAGGATCGGCCGGCCGCTCGCGGTGCGGCTGCCGTGAACGGCCCAGCTGTTCGAGCCGTCGGTCGCGTCGACCGGCGCGATGCCGAGCTCGGTGACGCGGGCCCAGCGCCCGGCTTCGGCAAGCGGCGCCGCCAGGCGCTCGCGGCTGAAGCTGACCGGGGCGGTCGCGAGCTTCATGAGGTCGAAGAGCGCCGGCGGCGCGTCCGCCGGCCCGGGCGGCAGCGGGGTGGCGTCGAAGACGGGATGGCGGTGATGGCGCAGCCGGTCGGCCTGGTCGCGGCCGCGCCCGAGCAGCACGGCCCGCGCCGCCTCGGACGCGGCGTTCTGCGCCAGCCCGTGCGTGCGGATGCGCACCACGTCCCCCGGCGCCCAGCGCGCCGGGCGCGTGCCCATCAGCATGAATTCCGGCGGCAGGGCGGCCGCGCCGACGTCGATCAGGTCGAGAAAGGCGTTGATGCCCCTGACGAACTGCGTGCAGATCATGCGCGCGTCGTCGGCATAGGATGCCCATTCCGCCTGCATGTCGCCGCGATAGAGGAAGCGGCGCGCGACCCGGTCCTGCGCCAGGTAGCCGGGGCCGAAATCGGCCGCCAGCAGCCCGAGCCCGCGCTTGCGCCACAGGTCGATCTGCCACAGCCGGTCGCGCGCGGCGTTGAAGCCCTGGGCGAGGAACAGGTCCGGCAGCGAATCCGCCGCGATGTGCGAGATGCCCCAGGCGTCGATGCGGATCGTGGCCGGCCGCTCGAGGCCGGCGACGCGGAGATTCGTCTCGGTCGGCTGCTGCAAGACGCGCTCGTCCCTTGCCTACGGATGTCCAGGTAACGCCTAAAGGCGGGGCCATTGGCGCGCCGCTAGGGCGATGACGCACTATCGCATGCGGGCACGCGCGGCGGAACAGGAACCGCCATCGCCCGTCGGTCCGTCGTCACGTCACGCCGGCTTTGCTCAGGCCGTCGATGTATGCCTCGATCTGTTCGGAGCGCTTGAGATAGAAAAGCCGCTCCCGCGCGAATGCGACGGAGAATTCCGGCTTCACACGTTTTAGGTCGGCGACGGCGCGGTGCGCCTGGTCCTCGTCGCCCAGATGTCCCAGGGCTGAGATCAGATGGGCGCGCGCCCAGTACTGGGCGTTGGGCATCTGTACAGACCGGCGCGCCCACGCGGCGGCATCGGCGAATTCGCGCCGGAAAATATGGGCGAGGGCCCGATAGGAATAGAATGCCCACCGGAACGGATCATGCGGGCTCAGCTTGATTGCGATCTCGAACTGCTCGATCGCCTCGTCCAGACGACCCTCGTAGGCGAGCGAGTCGCCGAGCCCGCAATAGGTCACCGCGAGGCACGGATTGAGCTCGACTGCCTGCTGGAGCGCATCGATGGCGAGGCTGTATTCCTTGCGCGCGAGGCGAACGCGCCCGAGGGTGAAATACCCGTTCGCGTCCTGGTCGTCGAGCTCGATTGCACGCTGCGCGGCCGCCAGCGCCTCGTCCATGCGCGCGTCGTCGGTTGGCGCGTCGAAGTAGATCATGCTGAGCACGATGGAGTAGGCGAGTCGCGAGTGCGCGCCCGAGAACTCGGGATCCAGCGCGATCGCCTTGCGCAGAAGCTCTTGGCTGCGCAGATTGCCTTCCGGCGTGAACTTGTAGAACTCGCTGACACCAAGCTGGTAAAGGTCCCAGGCGCCGAGGTTCTTGCGGGGACGCTGCTCCGCCTTCTTCTGTTCCGCCAAGCCAAGTTCTGTCTCGATCCGAGCGGCGACGAGCCGGGAAATCTCCTCCTGGAGCTCGAAGATGTCGGTCATTTCCCGATCGAACCGCTCAGACCAGACGCTTTGCTCCGTCACCGCATCGACCACCTGGATGGTCGTACGGACCCGCGTGCCAGCCTTCCTGACGTTGCCGGTGACCAGATAGTCCGCGCCGAGCTTCTCCCCGATCGTGCGAACAGCGTCGCGCGACCCTCGGAAGGCGAAGGCTGGGTTGCGGGCAATGACGTTAAGCCACCGGTTCTTGGCGAGTGCGGTGGTGACGTCTTCCGCAATTCCGTCGGCGAAGTAGTCCTCCTCCGCGTCCCGGTTCAGGTTCGCGAACGGGAGCACCGCGACGGACGGCTTGCGCGCCGCCGCGGGCGTCACGGCGGCGGGGAGCGTGGCAGCTGCTGTTTCTGCGGCATGGTTTCCGCGACTGTCGATCGCCGCGACGAAGCGGAAACCGCGCCCGTGGATGGTGGCAATCGTGTGCTGCGAGGATCCGTCGTCGCCCACGGCCTTGCGTGCCGCACTGATCTGACTGCTGAGTGCGGCATCCGAAACGATCCGGTTGCCCCAGATTGCCGCGAAAATCTCCTCCTTGGTCACCGTCCGGGCGGCGTTCTTCGCGAGGAAGACCAGCAGGTCAAAAACCTGAGGTTCGATCGGTACCCGCTCGCGCCCCTGGCGCAGCTCGAAGTGGGCCGTGTCGAGCTCAAAATTGCGAAAACGGATCACATGCGAAGAACCCGGCCTGTCGCCGAAGTCGACTCGATAGGCCTCGATCGGTCGGCTGATGTTCTTGACCGACTGCTCGCCCATCGGCGCGAACTTCACCGGGACGTTGGGACCGATGTGGTCGTACACCTGCTTCGATAGCACGACCCCTCCCGGCTGCGCGATGCCCTCGAGCCTCGAGGCCACATTGACGCCGTCGCCATAGAGGTCATCGCCTTCGACGATCACGTCACCGAGATGCAGTCCGATGCGGAGTTGGATCGCGTTCGATCCGCCGCGGGAATCATTGAGGTGCGCGAGCTGCTGCTGGATCTCCACCGCGCACTGGAGCGCGTGGACTACGCTGGAGAACTCGAGAAGCGCACCGTCCCCGACCAGCTTGACCGTGCGGCCGGCATGGCGCGTGATGGACGGATCGATCACGTTCGATCGGACTTCCTTGAGGCGATCGAGCGTTCCCTTCTCGTCGATCTCCATCAGGTGGCTGTAGCCGACGACGTCCATGGCAACGATGGTTGTCAGCTTTCGATCCATGGTTCTCACCCAAACCGGTTCTCGAACGCTTCCCGGCGCCGTCCTTGGTCTGCAGGGCCTACGTCGGCCACCGGGCGATGGAGAAGTTCGCTCCAGGTTGCATGCTTCCGCCCTCGATGCCCCGCTGGGCGTTGCCTGACCGACAGTCGAACTCTAGAAAGCGAGTCCCGAGTTTGACAAGGACCGCGCTGGCGGTCTGGTCGTCCGAGGTCGCCCGTGTCCGCGGCTTTGGGGGGCGCCTGGTGCCGCGGACAATGCAGGCTGCCCCGGCGACTGGGCACAGCTTTGTCGCGCTACGGACGCGTTAGGCAATCCGGATTTGTCGCTTGATCCTGGCCCGAACGCGACCTGGCATGGCCATGGTACCCCGGTCGAGCCGGCCTGTCTGGATCCGGCGCGTCGTCGAACGAGGCCCGCTAGCGAACCACCTCGTTTAGCATGGCTGCGAACAAGGGGGTCACCGTGTGTGCGGCCTTCTCCAGGTTCTCGTCCGGCAGCAGCGTGGTCATGAACTTGGGGTGCAGCATCGAGATCGTCGTGCGACCCTGCTCGATGTAGATCGCGATGTGGCCGCAAGGCATCATCGCGGCGACATGCATGCCGGCGGAAAAGATGTCCTTGCCGATCGGCGGATAGCAGATCTTGACGGCCGTCACTTCTCCGCCCTTGAGCTTGAAATCGGCGAGGTAAAGCCACTTCTGGGCCTCCACGTAGCCCCTGATCGCGGCGAGAACCTGTTCCGGCGTCTTGGCCGCGTGGCGTACCCAGAACATGTCCGTCGGCTCTCCGGCGACCGTCTCCGTGCCGAGTGAGAGGAGAGCAAGCAGTGCCAGTGCCGGTGCATGTCGCTTCATGGTCGTTTCTCCCTTTCGCTAGGTTTCGCTTCGATGCGGACAAGGCGCGGCGGGTCAACCGTCGGCGTACCCCTCGAACAGCGCCGTCGACAGGTATCGTTCCGCGCAGTCAGGCAGGAGGGTCACCACGGTGCGGCCCTTCATCTCGTTCCGCTTCGCCACCCGGATCGCACAGGCGAGCGCGGCGCCGGACGAGATGCCTCCAGGGATGCCGTCGAGGACGGCGAGCCGACGCGCCGTCTCGATCGCTTCCGCGTTGCTCACCAGCAGTATTTCGTCGATGAGCTTCGTGTCGAGAACCTCCGGCACGAAACCGGCGCCGATACCTTGGATCATGTGTGGCGAGTGCTTTCCGCCCGAGAGGACCGGGCTATTCTCCGGCTCGACCGCGATGATCTTTATGTTGCGGTTGCGAGACTTGAGCACGTCGCCCACGCCCGTCAGCGTGCCGCCGGTCCCGACGCCCAGTACGACGGCGTCGATGACGCCGCTGGTGTCGCGCCAGATCTCCTCGGCGGTCGTCCGGCGATGGATCTCGGGATTGGCCGGATGGCCGAACTGCCAGGGCATCACGGCCTTGGGTGTAGCTGCGATGATCTCCTTGGCCTTCTCGATCGCGCCGCCGATGCCCTTCTCGCGCGGCGTCAGCACCAGTTCGGCGCCGAGGAAACGGATCAGCTTGCGCCGCTCGACCGAGAAGCTGTCGGGCATGGTCAGGATGCAGCGATAGGCTTTCGCCGCGCAGGCGAAGGCGAGACCGATCCCGGTATTGCCAGACGTTGGCTCGACGATGACGCTCCCGGGGCCGATCGTCCCGTCGGCCTCCATCGCGGACAACATCGATACGGCGATGCGGTCCTTGACGCTGGCAACGGGATTGAAAAAGTCGAGCTTGGCCAGGACTTCGGCTTGGCACCCGGCCTGGGCCGCAAGCCGGCCGATGCGAACGAGCGGCGTATTGCCGATTGTTTCCTGGATGCTGTCGTAAACTCGTCCGCGGCCGGGCTTGTCCAGGACCAATTGCGTTGCGTGCTGGTCCTTCATCGCGTCCTCCTCACCGGCCGGGATTCGTGGCGCTGATCACCCAGGACGAGCTCGGCATGACGATTCCGTCGGAACCCGTCGTCTGAAGCGAGATGGCCTCCGCCAGCGCAGCCTCGATCTCCGCGTGCTTCCGCTCGGCTTCGGCGCCGGCCTCGCGGAATACTTCGCCCGCGGGGCCGATCGCGAGCTGGAAGGCGATGGCGTCCTTGATGTCCTTGCCGACGAGCACCGGCGCGTCGACCCGGCGGAATTCGATGTCTCCATAGCCGGCGATGGTCATCATCTTGCGGACGACCGCTTCCTCCGACATCGAGAAGGGGCCCGGGCCGCAGGTCTGCGCCTCGGGCCCCGGCGGCGGGAGGAAGCGCAGGACGATGTCCTTGGCCATCGACAGCCAGGGGTTGTCGGCGCGGTCGCGCCAGACGATGTGGACCATGCGGCCGCCCGGCCGCAGCGCCTTGCGCATATTGCGCAAGCCCGCCACGGGGTTGGCGAAAAACATGGTGCCGAAACGTGAGAAGACTAGGTCGTATTGGCTGGTCGGCAGCGCGATCTCGGCGTCGGCCCGCACGAAGCAGACGTTCGTCAGGCCGCGAACCCGGACCGCGGCGCGCCCGTAGTCGAGGAAGGCCTCGCAGCAGTCGACGCCCGTCACGCTGCCCTCGGCACCGACCAGTTCCGCCAACCGAATCGCCGTGTCGCCAAATCCGCAACCGACATCGAGCACCTGATCGCCTCGGCGCACGGGCAGGGAGGGGAATACGGCGGCACTGTGATGCGACAACCCATCAACGAGTATGTGTTTGAATTTGATGAATTTCGGCGCGAGCACCTCGTTCCAGAACTTGACGAAGGCCGTATCCTCCGCAGGCTGTTCCGCAAGTGCGCTGGCAGCGGTCATTTCGTTGTTCCTTCCTTCTTGTGACGGTGGTCGTCGGAATGACCGAGTGTTACCGGCATCCGCGCGGCGATGCTTGGCCGGGTCCTGAGGACGGTCTGGATTTTTCCTGGGGAAGCCCCACCGCGCGCTGGAGAACACGCGTTAACGATTTGCCAACCATGTTGCCCGAAGCTGCCGGCTCCAGCGCGGCAGGACGGCGCGTTTCCGATGTCGTTCCACGAGATCGATATGCTCATGCAAGGCAAGGACGAACTCGCTCGATCGGCTATTGCGCAGCGGGTCGGCCGGCGCCTGTCGACCGAAGGCCTGGACGAAACCGAGCGCCGCGCCGCCGAGGCGCTGGCGAAACTGCTCGCCAACGACGCGGTGGAGCGTGTGCGCCGCGAGCTGTCGAAAGCCATCCGGCACGCCAAGTACCTGCCGCGAGACATCGCGCTCAAGATCGCCCACGACGTCGATTCGGTCGCCTGCCCCTTTCTCGAGGTCACCGAGGTCTTCTCCGAGAGCGATTGGCATCAGATCGTCCTGACGATCTCGCGCACCGCCATGGTCGCGGTCGCGCGGCGCGCCAACATGCCGGAAAGCCTCGCCGTCACGCTGGCGGAACTGGGCGACCTGACGGTCGCGGAGACGCTGGTGGAGAACAAGGCGGTGCCGATGACGAAGCTCGTCTGCGGCACGCTCATCAGCCGGTTCGAATCCGAGATCCCTTTCCTGGAGAAGATGGCGCGGCGCGACGATCTGGTCGTCGAGATCGTCGTGCGTCTGACGAGCAAAGTTTCCGCGGCAGCGCGCGAGAAGCTGCTGCGCGCCTACAACATGGCCGATCACACCGAGGTCATCGGCGCCGAAGCAGAAGTCGGCTCGCTGCTCTCGATCATCCGGGAGACGCCGCTGACGGGCATGACGGCGCTCATCCGCTCGCTGCGCCGCGAAGGCAAGCTCACGGACCTCCTCATCCTCGAGGCCGCCGACGAGAACCTGGTCGAGTTCGTCGCCGCCGCCCTGTCGGATCGCGTCGGCATGCGCGTGGAGCAGGTCCGCGGCGTCCTTCTGCACGCCGCCCACCGCAACGTGGTCGAGCTGTTGACGAAGGCCGGGATTCCCGCCGCGCTGCACGAGAACTTCTGGATCGCGCTGGCGGACGCGCGGCGCAAGGAGCAGGGGCAGCCGCGCTAGCGCGTCGCGGCGGGCAAGGTTCAGCGCCGTTCCAGGAAGTCCCGGTAGCAGCCTTCCTCGATCTGCCACAGAAGGTCGTCGCGCTTCGGCGTCCACCCCAGCATCTTGCGCGCCTTCGTCGCGCGCACCCGGCAGTTGGAGCCGTAGGTCATATGGGCTCCGGCCCCTAGCTCGCGCACGGCCTCCTCGATCGGCCAGGCATGTGCCGTGCCGCCGAGGCCGCGCAGCCGTCCGATCGCGCCGGCGACCGCGCGCATCTCGACCTCGCCGTTCTCCAGGTAGAACAGCGAGCCTGAAGGCGCCTCGGCGAGCGCCAGAAGATAGGCGTCGGCGACGTCGTCGACATGCACGTTGGACCGGCGATTGAGGCCACGGCCGACATGCAGCGCCCTGCCGTTGCGGCGCGCGACCTCGATCAGCTGCGGCACCTGGATGCTGTGCGGGTTCAGGCCTGCGCCGCGGCCGTAGATCAGGCTCGGCCGCAGCACGACGCTGTGCACGCCGCGATGCGCGGCCGCGAGCACCATCCGGTCGATGGCGATGCGCTGCAGGCGCTCGGGCAGGGGCTCGAACGGCGTGTCCTCGTGGAACACGCGCTCGCTCGCCTCGCCCGCAGCGCGGTCGGCCACGACGCTTGCGCCACTGGTGCGGATCAGGCGCTTGCCGGTTCCATCGAGTGCCGCGAGCAGCGCATCGACGACGTAGAGATGGTCGGCGTCGGCCATGTCGATCACGGCGTCGGCGCTGCGCGTCGCCGCGACGATCGTCGTCCGGTCGTCGAGCGAGCCCATGACCGGCTCGATGTCGAGCCGCTTCAGCGCCTCCGCCTTCTCGGCGGCGCGCACCAGGCCCGAGACGCGGTGCCCCGCGTCGATCAGCCGCCTGGCGACCGTGCCGCCGATATAGCCGCTCGTGCCGGTGATGAAGACGTGCATGGCGATAGTCCCCAGCCGGCCGGGAATCGAGCGCTCCCGTATGCCAGCATGCGATCATACGCAATCGCGGTGCCGAACAAGAGTCGGGGCGGGATGGGCGACAAGGCTGGCTGCCGCCTCTCCCGCCGCGCCGCCGCCACATCAGGCGCTTGGGGCGACCGGGGCTGCGCGTCGCGCGCCCGCGCCGCCAGATCGACGTCACCGCCGGCGCGGTTCCGGTGGAGCTGCCGGAAGAGTTGCGCGCTTTTCCGCTCGCCGCTGGTGCCAAGTCGCCTTTCGAGCGCGACGCTGCCGGCGTCATCGTGCCGCTCCGGCTCAAGACCGATGCCGGCCTGCTGTCATTCCTCAGCACCACGACTGTGTTCGGCGCGCCGGTCGACGCGACCCTGTCCGAGCTGGCACTGGAGTCGTTCTATCCCGCCGACCCGGCGATGGCAGCGCCGGATTCGCACCGGTCGCATTGGCGCGCGTTCATGCCTGCGGCTGCACCGCCGGCGCCCGCGCGCCCGGGCGCACGCCATGAAAATGCTCGAGATAGGCACGGTACTTGCGCACTTCCTCCTGCACGCGCGCCGCGTCCCAGCCCATCTCGGCGGCGACGGCCTCCGCCGCCTGCTCCGCCGCGCCGTAGCCCATGGTCGCGGTCCAGGCGGCGCCGACGCGGCGGAACATCAGGTCGACGAGGCTCGTCGGATGCTCGTGCGCAGCGGCGTGCTTGAGGTCGCTGAGCTTGACTGGCGTGTAGTCCTCGAGCAGCGGCGGCGAGTTCTGGTTCTCCGGGAAGCGGCGGGCGGCATAGGACAGCGCCTGCGGCGCGCGCGACGGCTTGATCCGCGCGGCGACCAGCCCGGTCAGCTCGGCCCCGGCCGAGCGATGCGTCATGATCGGACCGGCGGTCATGGCATAGACGCCCGGCATGCCTTCCACGGCGAGGTCGTGCACCTCGCGCGAGCGCTTGCCCTTGGGGAAGGCGGGATCGGCGCCGAGCGGGCGCACGCCGGCCCAGGTGAACAGCACGTGCTCGCGCCTGAGGCCGAGCGACGGCAGCATGTGGTTGGCCTCGTCGATCAGCCAGTCGATCTCGCCGTCGGTGACGCGGATGTCGTCGGGATCGCCGTCGTACAGGGTTTCGGTCGGGCCGAAATAGTGCAGGCCGCGCCAGGGGATGCAGTAGAACGGCTCGTCGAGGCGGTTGATCGTGGCGATGCCGTAGCTGGCGCAGTCCGGCGGCAGGCGCACCACGATGTGGCTGCCCTTGGTGCCGTTGATGCGCCGCCTGGCGCCGGCGCCGGCGAGCGCGTTGACGCGGTCGATCCAGATGCCGGCCATGTTCAGGACGATGCGCGCCTTGACCTTGGCCCGATCCTGCGGCCGGAGCTGGTCGCTCAAGGTCAGGATCCAGCCGCGGTCGCCGTCCTTCTCGAGGGCGGAGACCGCGGTGTAGTTGTGCGCCGCCGCTCCCAGGCGCTCGGCATCCAGCACCGCGTCCATCGCCAGCCGCTCGGGCCATTCGAAGCGGTACTCGCGGAACATGGCGACGCTCGCGAGCCGGTCACGGTCGCGCAACCAGCGCACGAGCGGCGTGCGGCCGATCTCCGGCCCGGAGATATTGCGATAGTCGAGAGGGACGGACGGCGGCCCGAGCCGCTCGAGCAGGCGGAAGGCGAGCGCGACCTGCCACGGCGCATAGGCGCCGGCGCGATAGACGGGAAAGCAGAAGTTCAGCTTCTCGACCCGCTCGGGCGCGGTCTCGACGATCTGCGCGCGCATCTGCATGGCCTGACGCGCCATGCGGATGGCGATGCGCAGCGCGTTCGGGTTGCGCACGAAGTCCCAGATCGAGCCGCCGGGAGCGAGATAACGCAGGCCGCAATGCAAGAGACGGCTGGACCGGCTGGAAGAGCCCGAAGCGAAATCGCCCTTGTCGACGACGAGCACGGCATAGCCGGCGGCGGCCAGGTGCTGCGCGGCGGCGGCGCCGTTGGCCCCGGCGCCGATCACGGCGACGTCGAACGACTTTCCCTCGAGATCGGTCAGCGAAGCGCGCATTTCGTTCTTCCCTCGCAAATCGCCTCTGCCCTATAGATCGGTTCCGGCAGCGCCAAGGACCGACGATGTTCGTGCGCCAACTCGAAGCCTTCCGCGCGACGATGCTCGCGGGCACGGTCAGCGGCGCGGCCGTGCTCCTGGGCGTGTCGCAGCCGGCGGTCAGCCGGCTGATCGGCCGGCTGGAGAAGGAGCTCAGGCTCACGCTGTTCGACCGCAGCACAGGGCGCCTCGCGCCGACCGCCGAGGCGCAGATCCTCTACGACCAGGTCGAGCGCACCTTCGTGTCGGTCGACAAGATCCGCGAGGTCGCCGCCGCGATCGGCACGGCCCAGGCCGGCCATCTGTACGTATCGGCGCTGCCGGCGATCGGGCTCGGCTTCCTGCCCGGCGTGATCGAGGACTTCCATCACGCGCATCCGCAGGTCACGGTCACCGCGGAGGTGAACATGTCGGCGCGCGTCGAGGAGGCGGTGGCGGCCCAGCATGTCGACCTCGGCATCGGCGAATTCCCGTTCCGCCGCACCGGTCTCGAGACCGAGGTGTTCTGCCGTGCGCCGGAATACCTCGCGGTGCCGACCGGGCATCCGCTCGCGGAGCGGCCGCACGTCAAGCCGGGCGACCTGCACGCCATGCCGTTCATCGCGCTCACGCGCGACCAGGTCGGCCGGCACATGCTCGACCGCGTGTTCGCGCGCGCCGGCGTGGTGCGCCGCATCGTCGCGGAGACGCAGGTCAACGCGGTGCTGTGCGACATGGTTGCGCGCGGCATCGGCGTCGGTCTGATCGATCCGTTCACGGCGGCGGATTTCATCGGCCGCGGCATCGTCGCCGTGCCGTTCCGCCCGCGCGTCGAATTCCGTCTCGGCATCCTCTATCCGACGCACCGGCCCCTCTCGCGCGTCGCGCGCGCCTTCCTCACGGTCCTGCGCCGGCGGCGCAACGAGCTGCTGCGCGCGGCGCCGCGGCGCTGACGAGCTTGCCACAGGGCGGGGCGCCAATGGTATTACATTGCGGTATACTCCCGTCATGCGCCGGCATTTGACCCCCTTGCCGCCGGCCGACTAGCAAGGGGAAGCGGCCCGCGCCCCGTTCCATCAGGCGGAAGCGTCGCGCGCCGATGGGGACTTTCAGGGGCCTCGGGCCGGAACGAGGCAATCACGCAAGGGGAGATCGTCATGTCAGGCAAACGGGACTTCGCCATCCATCGTCGCACGGTCCTCGGCGCCGCCGCGGCCGCCGCCGCCGCCGGCGTCGCGCCGCCCTGGCTCGCGCGTTCCGCATCGGCCGCGGCGGGCACGCTGCGCGCCGGCATCACCGGCTACAACGTCATCAACACGCTCGACCCCGGCAAGCACTCGCTCATCCCCGAGGCCTATCTGGTCTGGGCGATGTTCAACTCCCTGGTGAAGTTCAACGCCAAGATGGAGGTGGTGCCCGACCTCGCTGAGTCGTTCACCGCCAAGGACAACACGACGCTTTCGTTCAAGCTGCGCAAGGGCGTGAAGTTCCACGACGGCAGCGAGATGACCGCCGACGACGTGAAGTTCACGATCGAGCGCCTGCTCGATCCGGCCTTCGCCTCGCCGAACAAGGGCAAGGTGTCGGAGGTGAAGGAGGTCCGGGTCGTCGATCCACACACGGTCGAGATCGTCACCAAGCAGGCCTTCGCCCCGCTGATGGCGTTCCTCACCAACGCGCGCACCGGCACGCAGATCGTGCCGCGCAAGGTCGTGCAGGCGTTGGGCAACGACGCCTTCGGCAAGCAGCCGGTGGGCACCGGCGCCTACAAGTTCAAGGCCTGGAAGCCGGGCGAGAGCGTGACGCTGGTCGCGCACGACGGCTACTTCGTCGCCGGGCAGCCGAGCATGGCGACGATCGAGATCCCGCTGATCGCCGAGGAGTCGAGCGGCGTGACCGCCCTGAAGGGCGGCCAGATCGACCTGACCAGCACGGCGCCGTTCGCCGATATCCCGACGCTGGAGCAGGACAAGACGCTCAAGGTGCTGAAGCAACCGGGCATGAACTGCCGCTTCATCGCCGTCAACCACCGCAAGCCGCCGTTCGACGACGTGCATTTCCGCCGCGCCGTGTCGATGGCGTTCGACCGCAACGCCATGGTCAAGGTCGTGCTGTTCGGCGAGGGCGTGCCCGCGCACGGCCTCATCCCGCCATCGCTCGCCTATGCCTACGAGAGCAAGGCGCGCCAGACCTCGGTGTTCAACGCCGAGCGCGCCAAGGCGGAGCTGGCGAAGTCGAAATACGCCAAGGAGAAGATCAACGTGCCGATCCTCACCTGGGGATCGAGCTGGTGGAAGCGCATCATCGAGGTGTTCGCGCTGCAGGTGAACCAGACGCTCGGCACCAACTTCACCGTCGAGGTGAACGAGGCCAATACCGTCTACGCGCGCCAGAAGTCGGGCGATTTCCAGGGCAGCGTCTGGGGCTGGCTCGGCCTGGTCGATCCGGACGAATATGTCGGAGAGATCCTGCACAGCAAGGGCTGGCGCAACTTCTACGGCTACAACAACCCCAAGGTGGACGCGCTGGCCGAGCAGGGGCGCGCCGAGCTCGACCTGGCGAAGCGCGGCGCGCTCTACAAGCAGGCGGAGGACATCGCGATCGAGGAAGCGGCCGTCCTGCCGTGCTTCACCTCGAACATCCACAACCTGATGACGACCAAGGTGCAGGGCTTCACGCAGCTGCCCTACTCGAACTTCGGCGACCAGTTCGCCACGATCAAGATGGGGTGAGGCGCTCGGCGTGGGGCAAGCGCGTTCGGTCGCCCCAGCCCGTCAGCGTCATGGCCGGACTTGTTCCGGTCATCCACGTCGGCCGGCCGCCGGCAAGGTAGCGTTTGCGGCACGGGTAGCGCGGCTGCCAGCCGGTCATGCCCGCGCGAACTTGCCGCTGCCTTGACGTGGATGCCCGGGACAAGCCCGGGCATGACGATTATGGATAGTGAGCCCCAATCCTGCCCGCCGTTGGGCAGGGGCGGGCAGAGGGACGTAGGAAACGCGATTGCCGCGCGCCGCTCTCTATATCGCCGGTCGGCTGGCGGGGGCGCTGGCCACCATCGCGGTCGGCGCGCTGGTGGTGTTCTTCGTCATGCGGGCGGCATCGGGCGACCCGGCGCTGGCGGTGCTGGGCGAGAACGCCACGCCCGAGGCGGTCGCCGCCTTCCGGGCGAAGCACCATCTCGACGCGCCGCTGATCGCGCAGTTCCTGATCTGGCTCGGCGGCATCCTGCGTGGCGATTTCGGCCTGTCGCTCACCATCGCCGGCGGCATCCCGATCGCGCAGCTGATGGCGGCGCGCCTGCCGATCACGGCTTTCGTCGGGCTCTACGCCGTTGTCATCGCCGTGGTCATCTCGCTGACCATGGGCACGATCGCAGCGCTCCGTCGGGGGCGCGCGGTCGACACGGTCGCGACCTCCGTGGCCGTGCTCGGAATCTCGATGCCCGATTTCTGGCTTAGCTACGTGCTGGTCTTCGCCCTGGCGCTGGGCTGGAAGCTGTTCCCGGCCTATGGCTTCACCTCGCCGGTGGATTCGCTTGCGGGCGCGCTCTACAGCGGCTTCCTGCCGGCGCTGGCGATCGCGGCGCCCATGGCGGCGGTGTTCGCGCGCATGCTGCGCACCGCGCTGCTGGAGTCGGCGAGCCGCGAATACGTCGTCGTGGCGCGCTCGTTCGGCTTCAGCAAGCCCTTCATCTTCCGCCAGTACGTGTTCCGCAACGCGCTGATCCCGTACGTGACCGTCATCGGCCTGCAGATCCGCTACCTGCTCGGCGGCGTGGTGGTGATCGAGCGCATCTTCGGCATCCAGGGCCTGGGGTCTCTCGCGGTCGATGCCGCTTTCGCGCGCGACTATCCGACCGTGCAGGCCTGCACGGTCGTGTTCCTCGGCATCGTGCTGCTGGTCAACGTCGTCGTCGACATGGTCTGTGTCGCGCTCGACCCGCGGAGGACGTTGTGAGGTCGGACGCTGTGAGCGCGCGCGGCCGCCAGCTTCGCGCGCGCGTGCTGCGCTCGTTCCTCGGCAACGCGACGGCGGTGATCGGCGCGTCCATCACGCTCCTGGTGCTGCTCGCGGCCGCCGTCGGCGCCGTACTGATGCCCTACGGGCCGAACGAGGCCGATTTCCTCAACATCCTGTCGCCGCCGTCGCTCGCGCACCCCTTCGGCACCGACAGCTTCGGCCGCGACGTGCTGACGCGGGTGCTATACGGCGCGCGCGTATCGCTGGTGGTCAGCGCCGCCGGCGTGGCGCTTGCCGCCTGCGTCGGCACCTCGGTCGGCATGGTCTCGGCCTACAAGGGCGGCTTCGCCGACCTCGTGCTGATGCGCTTCGCCGACCTCTTGTTCGCCTTTCCGGCCTTCGTGCTGGCGCTGTTCCTGATGGTCGTGCTGGGCTTCGGCACGGTCAACGTGTCGGTCGCCATCGCGCTGACCTACTTCCCGATCTTCGCCCGGCTTTCGCGCAACATGACCCTCCTGCTGCGCGAGGAGCCTTATGTCCAGGCGGCCCGGCTGATGGCGCAGCCGACCCCGCGCATCCTGGTGCGCGAGATCCTGCCCAACATCGCCGCGCCGCTGATCGTGCAGGCCACCATCGGCGTCGCCTTCGGCATCATCATCGAGGCGGGCTTGAGCTTCCTCGGCGTCGGCGTGCAGCCGCCGACGCCGTCGCTCGGCGTCATCATGGCGGACGGGCGCGAGTACTTCCAGCGCGGGCCCTGGGTGCTGACGCTGACGGGCCTCGCCATCTCGATCGCGCTGCTCGGCCTCAACCTGTTCGGCGACGGCCTGCGCGACCTGATGGACCCGCGCCTGCGCCAGCGGGCCGGGCAATGAGGGCGGGGCAATGACGGGGACGGTGCTCGAAGTCCGCGACCTGCGCACGCGCTTCGCCATCCACGGCGCGTCGATCGAGGTCGTGCGCGGCGTCGACCTCGATGTGGCGCCGGGCGAGGTGCTGGGGCTGATCGGCGAGTCGGGCTCGGGCAAGACCGTGACGGGCCTGTCGATCCTGCGTCTGGTGCCCGAGAACGCGCGCGTCAGCGCCGCGTCGATCGCCTTCAAGGGCCGGGACCTGCAGGCGCTGTCCGACGCCGCGTTCGACGAGCTGCGCGGCCGCCGCCTGGCGATGATCTTCCAGAACCCGGTCGGCGCCTTCAACCCGGCCAAGCGCGTCGACTGGCACCTGCGCCAGGTCATCGCCCGGCGCGCCGGCAACGACGCGGGCTGGGCCGAGGCCGCGCGCACGGCGCTGGCCGGCGTCGGCATCCCGCATCCGGAGCGCGTGCTGCGGCTCTATCCGCACCAGCTCAGCGGCGGCATGGCGCAGCGCATCCTGATCGCGATGGTGCTGGCGCTGGAGCCCGACCTGATCGTTGCCGACGAGCCGACCACCAATCTCGACAACATCGTCGAGCGCCAGATCCTCGCGCTGTTCCGGCGGCTGCAGGGCCGGCTCAGCGCCGCCTTCATCTTCATCACGCACGACATGTCGATCGCCGCCAGCCTGTGCGACCGGATCGCCGTGATGTACGCCGGCCAGATCGTCGAGGTCGGTCCGACCGCCGAGGTGTTCGCGCGGCCGCGCCATCCCTATACCAAGGGCCTGGTCGCCACCGCGTTGGCGCTGAAGCACAAGGCCGAGCGGCTGAGGGAGATCGCGGGCGAGCTGCCGAACCTGGCGGCGCCGCCGCCCGGCTGCCTGTTCGCGCCGCGCTGCCCGGAGGTCATGCCGCGCTGCCGCGACCAGGAGCCGCCGGCGCTGGGGCCCGCGTCGCACCGCGTGCGCTGCTTCCGGATGGAAGACGCATGACCGCCGCCGCATCGGGCCTGCTTCGCCTGGAGAACCTGTCCGTGACCTTCCCGGGCAAGGGCCTCGGGCCCGAGTCGTCGCGCCGGCTCCGCGCCGTCGACGACGTGACCCTGCATATCGCGCCGGGCGAGGTGCTCGGCCTCGTCGGCGAGTCGGGCAGCGGCAAGACCACGCTGGCCAAGGCGCTGCTGCGCCTCTACCGGCCGAGCGGCGGGCGCATCCTGTTCCGCGGCGCCGACCTGGCGGGCTTGGGCGAGCGCGCGCTCAAGCCCTTCCGCCGCGACCTGCAGATGGTGTTCCAGGACCCGCTGTCCTCGTTCAACCCGCGCCAGACCGTGTTCGAGTCGCTGGCGACGCCCTTGCGCCTGCACAAGGTCTGCGCCCGGTCCGAGATCGACGACCGCGTCGCCCTGGTGCTGACCCAGGTCGGCCTGTCGCCGTCCTTCCGCGACCGCTTCCCGCACGAGCTGTCGGGCGGCCAGCTGCAGCGGGTGGCGATCGGGCGGGCGCTCACGCTCTCGCCCAGCCTGCTGGTGGCCGACGAGGCCGTATCGAAGCTCGACGTGTCGGTGCGCGCGCAGATCCTCAACCTGCTGAAGGACATCCGCGAGCGGCACGGCGTGTCGATCCTGTTCATCACGCACGACCTGCACGTCGCGCGCTATCTCTGCGACCGCATCGGCGTGATGTATTTCGGCCGACTGGTCGAGCTCGGCGCCACGGAAGACGTGTTCGGACAGCCGCGCCATCCCTACACGCGCGCGCTGCTCGGCACGCTCGACGACGAGCTCGGCGCCGGCGGCATCGAGGAGCAGATCGCGCCGCCGTCGCCGACCGGCTGCCGCTACGCCTCGCGCTGCCGGCATCGCGTCGATGCCTGCGGCATGGCGCATCCAACGCTGGATGCGGCGGACGGCCACGCCGTCGCCTGCATCCGCTGGCGCGAACTACGCAACAACCACACGACGGACAAGAGCGAGTAGGTACGATGGTCGCGAACACGAACATGCCGACGGGCAAGCCCGCTTCCGCCGCCGCGCGGGATCCGCTGCTGCAGCCGTTCCGCATCCGGCACCTGAGCCTGAAGAACCGCGTCATGAGCACCAGCCATGCCTGCGGCCTCGAGGTCGACGGCATGCCGGTCGAGCGCTACCAGCTCTACCACGAGGGCAAGGCGCGCGGCGGCATCGCGCTCACCATGTTCGGCGGCTCGTCCAACGTGGCGCCGGACTCGCCCAATGTCTTCCGCCAGCTCAATGTCGGCATCGATGCCGTCATCCCCTATCTGCAGCAGTTCTCCGAGCGCATCCACGAGCATGGCGCGGCGCTGATGTGCCAGATCACGCATCTGGGGCGTCGCGGCGAGCCCTACGCGTCGAACTGGCTGCCGACCATCGCGCCGTCGCCGATCCGCGAGACATTGCACCGCAGCTTCCCGAAGGAGATGGACGAGAACGACATCGAGCGCGTGGTCAAGGCCTACGGCGCGGCGGCGCTGCGCTGCAAGCAGGGCGGCCTCGACGGCATCGAGACGCTGGCGGGCGGGCACCTGATCGGCCAGTTCCTGTCGCCCAAGACCAACAAGCGCACCGACAAGTACGGCGGCTCGCTCGCCAACCGCTGCCGCTTCGGGCTGATGGTGTTCGAGGAGATCCGGCGCCGCGTCGGCGACGACTTCATCGTCGGCTTCCGCTACGTCGTCGACGAGGGCGACGCGCAAGGAGGCCTCGGTTTCGCGGAATGCGTCGAGATCGCGCGCGTGTTCCAGGACACCGGCACGATCGACTTCTTCAACGCGATCTACGGACGGATGGACACCGAGATCGGGCTGGCGGTCGACAACATGCCGGGCATGGCCTCGCCGATCGCGCCCTGGCTCGAAGCGGTCGGGCGCTTCAAGCGCGAGGTGAGGCTGCCGGTGTTCCATGCCGCGCGCATTTCCGACATCGCGACCGCGCGGCACGCGATCCGCGAGGGGCTGCTCGACATGGTGGCGATGACGCGCGCGCACATCGCCGACCCGGACATCGTCGCCAAGCTCGAGGCGGGCCAGGAGGACCGCATCCGGCCCTGCGTCGGCGCCACGCACTGCCAGTCGCCGTACCGGCCGCACTGCCTGCACAACCCGGCGACCGGGCGCGAGACCAGCCTGCCGCAGTCGGTGCCGCGGGCGGAGAAGCCGGGCAGGAGGATCGCGGTCGTCGGTGGCGGACCGGCGGGCCTCGAGGCGGCGCGCGTCGCGGCCGAGCGCGGCCACAAGGTGGTCCTGTTCGAGGCCGCCGACCGCGTCGGCGGCCAGGTGCTGCTGGCGGCGCGGGCGAGCTGGCGCAAGGACCTGATCGGCATCGTCGACTGGCGCAAGCGCGAGCTCGACCGCCTCGGCGTCGAGGTCAGGCTCAACACCTACGCCGAGCCGAAGGACGTGCTGGCCGAGAAGCCCGAGGTGGTGATCGTCGCGACCGGCGGCGTGCCCGACCTCGCCTGGCTGCCCGGCGCCGAGCTTGCCACCAGCGTTTGGGACGTGATCGGCGGCAGCGCGAAACTGGCGCCCGAGGTGATCGTCTACGACGGCACCGGCCGCCATCCGGCGCCGCAGGTGGCCGAGCTGGCCGTGGCGCAAGGCAAGCGGGCGCAGTTCGTGTCGATCGACGGCATGATCGCGCAGGAGCTGACCTATGCCGAGCGCGTGATCTGGAAGAAGCGCGCCTACGAGCTGGGCCTGCCGGTCACGCTCGACCACGAGATCGAGAAGATCGAGCGCCGCGGCAACCGCCTGGTCGCGACCTTCCGCAACCTGGTGACGCACCAGGCGGTCGAGCGCGAGGCCGACCAGGTGATCGTCGAGCACGGCACCGCGCCGGCCGATGGCCTGTTCCAGGACCTGAAGGCCGCTTCGTCCAACGACGGCGTGACCGACATCGACGCGCTGCTGGCGCTCCGGAAGCAGCCGCGCGGCCGCCGCGCCGACGCGCCGTTCGAGCTGCACCGCGTCGGCGACGCCGTCGCCAGCCGCAACATCCAGGCCGCGGTGCTCGACGCGCTCAGGCTGTGCCTGGCTCTCTGAGCCAGCCTCGTCCGGCTCCGCGACCTCTGCGTTTCCGCGTGCGTCATCGAATGGTTCACGCGGAGTCGCGAAGAGGAGCGCGGCTGCGGGGCGATTGACGTCGCCCGGCCCACTCGTATATTGCTGATATATCAAGAGCGCGGCGCCTGAACGCCGCGAGGGAAGGGACGCGATGACGCCCGAGGACATCCTCAAGCACAAGCCGCGCGTGCTGAGCCGGAAGCAGCGCGAATCCTACTTCGAGAACGGCTACCTCCTGCTGGAGAAGATCATCCCGCAGGAGATCGTCGAGCGGCTGCGCGCGACGACGACGGAGATGGTGGGCCGCAGCCGGTCGGTGACGAGGTCGGACGCGGTGTGGGATCTGGAGAACGGGCACAGTGCGGCGCGGCCGCGGCTCCGCCGCCTCAGCTGCCCCTGCGACCATCACCCGGTCTACTGGGACTACGTGTCGAAGAGCCTGCTCGCCGACATCGCCGCGGACCTGCTGGGGCCGGACGTCAAGTTCCATCATTCCAAGCTCAACTTCAAAGCGTCGGAAGGCGGCACCGAGGTCAAGTGGCACCAGGACATCCAGTTCTGGCCGCACACCAACTACTCGCTGCTGACGATCGGCACCTACATCTACGACTGCGGCCTCGAGAACGGCGCGCTGGGCGTGATTCCGGGCAGCCACAACGGACCGCTCTACGAGCAGTACAACGACAAGGGCCAGTGGACCGGCTGCCTCGGCGACGCGGACGTGGCGAGGCTCGACCAGTCCAAGGCGGTCTATCTCTGCGGGCCGGCCGGGTCGCTGACGATCCATCACTGCCGCACCATCCACGGCAGCAAGCCGAACGACTCGCCGGTCGACCGGCCGCTGTTCCTGGTGACGCTGGCCTCGTCGGACGCCTATGCCTACACGCCGAACCCGCTGAAGTCGCGCTACGAGCACGTGCACATCCGGGGACAGAAGGCGCGCTGGGCGCATCACGACCCGCGGCCCTGCCTGGTGCCGCCGGACTGGTCGGGCGGCTATAGCTCGATCTTCGCCCTGCAGCAGGGCGAAGAAGGAGCCGAGCCGATCCGCGCCTATGCGGGATAGGCGGCCGGTGGCGCGCGGACAAACGCGCGCCGGGCGTCAGCCGCAGCGCCGGCAGCGCACCTGCTCGAAGATCGCCTTCCAGTCGCCGTCCGTGGCGGCATAGTCGAGCAGGCAGCGCAGCGCCTTGGACGCGTCCGGCATGCCGTATTTGCGCGCGACGTCGTTCAGCATCCCGAGCGAATCCGGATGGATCTCGAAGGTGACGCGCAGCTTCGGCAGGTCGGACATGCGGCGACTCCTCGGCAGGGGTCCGTAGCACTATAACAACGCGGCCAACGCGTCGCGGTCGAAGGCGAGGGGGAGGAAAGGATCATGAAAGTCTACGAGGGCGGCCGCAGCCTGGCCGGCGCCGTGGTCACGGTGGACGGGCGCAAGCTCGACCCGCGCTTCGACCTGAAGCGCCTGTCGCCGGCGGGGTTCGAATGGACCTACGAGGGCACCGGGCCGGCGCAGCTGGCGCTCGCGCTGCTGGCCGACCATCTGGGCGACGACCAGAAGGCGCTCCGGCTGCACGAGGCCTTCATGCGCGCGGTCGTGGCCGAGCTCGACAATTCCTGGCGCATGACCTCGGCCGAGATCGACGAGGCGCTCGCGCGGCTGAAGTGACAATGGTCGAGCGCCGCCTGGCGAAGACCCTGAACATTGACGGGGCAATGCCGGCTCCGTAGGATGCGCGAGATATATTTGTCGTATACCACGACGCACAACAGGCGGCGCAAAGTCGCCAAGCCCTTGGGAGGGAACGGTATGAAGACCCGCAATCTGACCCGTCGCACCGTACTGGCCGGCACCGGCGCCGGCGTCGTGGCCGCGCCGATGATCGTCCGCGAGGCCAGGGCGCAGACCGTCTCGTGGAAGATGGCGACCGCCTGGGCCGGCGGCCCGCTGATGGAGATCGGCGCCAAGGCGTTCTGCGAGCGCGTCGAGCTCTTGACCGATGGCCGCGTCAAGGTGCAGGCCTTCCCCGGCGGCGCGCTGGGCAACGCGCTCAAGGTGTCCGAGACGGTCAAGAACGGCATCGCCGAGTGCGGCCATACCTGGATGGGCTACGACTGGGGCGCCGACACCACGACCGTCGTGTTCGGCGGCTATGCCGGCAGCTTCGACACCGAGCGCATGCTGCACTGGATCTACGAGGCCGGCGGCCTCGACCTGCAGCGCAAGTTCCGCGACGAGACGGCGGGCGTGGTGTCGATGCCGCTGTTCATCCGCACGGCCGAGGTGTTCATGCACTCGCGCAAGCCGGTCAGGTCGCTTTCGGACCTCAACGGCCTCAAGCTGCGCACCGCCGGCGCCTGGCTCGACATGGCGAAGTCGATGGGCGCGGCGCCGGTCACTACCGCGGGCGGCGAGATCTACACCGCGCTCGAGCGCGGCGTGATCGACGCGACCGAGTGGGGCACGCTGTGGGAGAACATCGAGCCCGGCTTCTACAAGGTCGCGAAGTACCTGATCATCCCCGGCGTGCACCAGCCGACGGCGCCGTTCGAGCTTTGCATCAACAAGGCCGCCTGGGCCAAGGTTCCGCCCAAGGACCAGAAACTGATCGAGCTCGCCGCCAAGCTCGTCACCTTCGAAAGCTGGACGCGCATCGGCCAGGAGGACGCCAAGTCCCTCGACGTGTACCGCAAGGCGGGCAACGAAATCATCGAGCTGTCGCCCGAGGTGCAGTACGAGACCAAGAGCGTGGCCATGAAATGGGCCGCCGCGCAGGCCGAGAAGAACAAGTGGTTCAAGCAGGTCCTCGACCACCAGCTCGCCTTCGAGAAGCTGTGGACCGGCGCCGACCGCTATCGCAAGGTCCTGGTCAAGCAGGGCTGAGTCCAGCCGCGACCCCGGTCCCCCTTCCCGGGTGGGGAGCGGGACCAGGGGCCGGCGCAGGTTTCGTCGCATTGTCCAAAGCAAATCCCGCGTAGACGCCGCGTCCGAGGGGGAAGGGGCATGCAGGCGCTATGCCGCTGGATCGACCGCATCAGCGCGGTCACGGGAATCGTTGCGGCTTGGCTGATCGCGCCGCTGATCGGCGCGATGTGCTACGAGGTGTTCGCGCGCTACGTATTCAATGCGCCCACCATCTGGGCCTACGAGCTCGGCTACCTGCTGACCGGCTCGGGCTGGCTGCTCGGCATGGCCTACGCGCTGAGCAAGGGCGCGCATATCCGCATCGACGTGCTCTATCTCAACCTATCGCCGCGCGGGCAGGCATTGGTCGATCTGGCGGGCTATGTGCTGCTGCTTTTGCCGTTCATCATCTGGCTGAGCTCGACGCTGGACGACCGCGCGCTCGCCGCCTTCCAGAGCGGCGAAAAGACCGGCCAGTCCGCCTGGAACCCGCCGCTCTGGCCGTTCCGCGCCGTGTTCTTCGTGAGCTTCGCGCTGCTGTCGCTGCAGGTCGCGGGCGAGATCCTGCGCAAGCTGCCGGTCGCCTTCGGGCGCGCGGGTGCGGGGAACCGCTGAGATGGGCTATTCCTCGCTGCTGATCTTCCCGTTCCTGCTTGTCCTGCTCTTCATCGGCTTCCCGGTCGCCTTCTCGATGATGGCGACGGCGTTCGTGTTCGGCGTATGGACCTTCGGCTGGTCCTTCGTGTTCCAGGCGGCGGAGAAGATCGAGGACGTGGCCTCGAATTTCGTCCTCGCCGCGGTGCCGCTGTTCGTGTTCATGGGCTCGATGCTCGAGCGCTCGGGCGTCGCCGACCGCCTGTTCGAGGCGATCCACATGTGGGCGCGCCGCCTGCCCGGCGGGCTGGCGGTCGGCACGATCATCATGTGCATCATCTTCGCGGCGTCGAGCGGCGTGGTCGGGGCGACCGAGACGGTGATCGGCCTGCTCGCGATCCCGGTGATGATGCGGCATCACTACAACAAGGAGCTGATCGTCGGCACGATCTGCGCTGGCGGCTCGCTCGGCACCATCATCCCGCCCTCGGTCGTCGCCGTGGTGATGGGGCCGCTTGCCGGCGTGTCGGTGGGCGACCTGCTCGTCGGCATGGTCTTTCCCGGCCTCATCATGGCCAGTCTCTACATCGCCTACATCCTGGCGCTGTGCGTGATCTCGCCCGCCGCCGGCCCGCGCATCCCCCCGTCGCCCGACGATCCCCCCCTATCCGTCAAGCTGCGCGTCACCGCCGTCGCGCTGGTGCCGCCGCTGTTCATGATCTTCGCCGTGTTGGGGTCGATCATGCTCGGCTGGGCGGCGCCGACCGAGGCGGCGGCGATCGGCGCGGCCGGCGCGGTGCTGCTGACCCTGTTCTACCGCACCTTCACCTGGCGCGTGCTGCACGAGGCGGTGATGAAGACGTTGACCATCACGGCCATGATCATGGCGATCATCCTCGGCGGCAGCATGATGACCGGCGCCTTCGTCGGCTCGGGCGGCATCGCGGTGGTGCAGAACCTGGTCAACTCCCTGTCGCTCGGTGCCTGGGGCGTGATGGTGATCGTGCTGCTGCTGGCGTTCCTGGCCGGCTTCTTCCTCGACTGGATCTCGATCGTGCTGATCCTGCTGCCGATCTTCACGCCCCTGCTCAAGGCGCTCGGCGTCAACATGGTGTGGTTCTGCATCGCCATGTTGGTGGTGATCCAGACCAGCTACCTGTCGCCGCCGATGGCGCCGGCGATCTTCTACTTCCGGGCGATCAGCCCGCCGGAGATCACGACGATGCACATGTATCGCGGGGTGATTCCGTTCATCGCGCTGCAGGTCGTGACGCTGGCCATCGTGCTGATCTGGCCGCAGACCGTGCTGTGGCTGCCCTACAAGCTGCTGACGCCGTGACGCCGATGCGCCGCGCACCGATCCTAGTATGATGGCCGGCGATGGCTCCGCGTCCCAAATCCACCAAGCCCCGCACCGGTGCCGCCCTGGCCACGGCTCCCAGCCTCACCGACAAGGCCTACCGCCGTCTCGAGGAGATGATCGTCACGCTCGAGCTCGCGCCCGGCGAGGTCGTGTCGGAGACGGCGCTCAGCCGCAAGCTCGGCATCGGCCGCACGCCGATCCGCGAGGCGCTGCAGCGCCTGGCGCGCGAGAAGCTGATCGTGGTGCTGCCGCGGCGCGGCATCATGGTCTCGGAAGTCAACGTCCGCTCGCAGCTCCGCCTGCTCGAGGTCCGGCGCGAGGTCGAGCGCCTGCTCGCCCGCACCGCGGCGCGGCGCGCCAGCGAGCAGGTGCGCCAGCGCTTCCGCGAGATCGCCGACGGCATGGAGGAGGCGGCGCGCAAGAACGACGACGTCACCTTCATGCGGCTCGACCGCGAGTTCAACCTGCTGGAGCTGGACGGCGCGCAGAACGAGTTCGCCGCCGGCGCCATGGCGCTGATGCACGGCCTGTCGCGGCGCTTCTGGTACATCCACTACAAGCAGGTGGCCGACATGCCGCTGACCGCGCGCCAGCATGCCGACATCGCCCGCGCTATCGCCGCCGGCGACGAGAAGCGCGCCGCGGCCGCGGTCGACGGGCTGATGGACTACATCGAGGAGTTCACCCGCGCCACGGTGGATGTGGACGCGTGAGCGGGGACGCGCGACGGGGCTGGACGCCCGCCGGCGCCTCGAATATATTACTGATATATCACGAGCGGCCGGGCAGGCCGCCCTTGCATCGAGGAAGTGCGTCATGAGCATGCCGAAACGTCAGGAAGCCTTCCGCGCCGACTACCGCGAGAAGGTGTCGCGCTGGTACAGCGGGCCGGGCCATGTGTTCCTGATCTACGCGATCGGGCTGGCCGGCATCTTCTACTTCACGCGCCAGCTCCACGACATCGCCTGGTATGAGTGGTTGACCATCCCGGTCGCCTTCACCATCGCCAACGTGTTCGAGTGGTGGATCCACAAATACGTGATGCACCGGCCGATCAAGGGCTTCATGGGCATCTACAAGCGCCACACGCTGGCGCATCACCAGTTTTTCACCGATCACGAGCCGTCGGTCGACGGCAGCCGCGACTTCCGCATCGTGTTCTTCCCGCCCTATGCGCTGGCCGCCTTCATGGCCGGCACGGCGGCGCCGGCGATGCTGCTGAACTGGGCCGGGTTCCCCAACATCGGCTGGCTGCTGCTCACCACCAACACGGCGATCTACCTGAACTACGAGCTGTTCCACTATTGCTGCCACGTGAAGGACGATTCCATCGTCCGGCACATCCCGTTCGTCAACACGATCCGCCGCCACCACATCGCACACCACAACACCGCGATCATGATGGAGCGCAACTTCAACCTGACCTACCCGATCGCCGACTGGTTCTTCGGCACCAGCGACCTCGACCGCGGCGTGATCGGCCACATCTTCAACGGCTACGACACCATCCACGTGCGCAAGAACCTGAAGAAGGTCCGCTCGACCGCCGACGATCCGCGCGTGGCGATGGTCCGGGCCTAGGGATCGCGGCCATGGCCCAGATGCAGGGCGAGATCAAACGCAACATCGCCTCGCTGGTCGGCGGCATCGCCATCTTCGTCGTCGTGTTCGTGCTGTGGATGCTGGTGACGGGCGAGCTCGGCTACACGGGCGCTGCGAATGTGCTGGCAGGCCTCGTCGTCGCCGGACTCACCGGCGGGTATGTGCGGCTGGCCGATCTCTGAACGTCGACAATCCGGCTGCCGCCCGGGTGGCCACCTAGGGGAGGGACGAATGAACGACGCGGCGAAGAAGCCCGCGGGCGCTGCCGACGCGCCGAAGAAGCGCGAGAAGCGGACCATCACCGAGATCCGCGACTCCAAGCACACCGGCGAGAAAATGGTCTACATGTCGGTGCCCGACTACACGTCGGCGCGCTGGGCGGAGATGGCGGGCGTCGACGTGGCCGTGGTCGGCGACAGCCTGGCCATGGTGGCGCATGGGCATCCCAGCACGATCCCCGCGACCATGGACATGATGGTGATGCACGCGCTCGCGGTGCGCCGCGGCGCGCCCAACACCTTCGTGCTCGGCTGCATGCCGTACCAGAGCTACAACACGGTCGACCGCGCGCTCGTCAACGCGACGCGCTTCATGCAGGAAGGCTTGAGCGACGCGGTCAAGCCGCAGGGCGGCAGGAGCCAGGCGCATATCCTGAAGGCGATCGTCGACGCCGGGATTCCCACCGCGTCGCATATCGGGCTGACGCCGCACACGATCGCCATGTTCGGCGGCTTCAAGATCCAGGGCCGCACGGCCGAGGCGGCGATGAAGATCCTCGAGGACGCGCTCGCGATCGAGGACGCCGGCTGCTTCATGCTCGAGTTCGAGGCGGTGCCCGCGAAGATCGCCGAGGTGATCTCGAAGCAGCTCACCATCCCCACGATCGGCATCGGCGCCGGCGTCGGTTGCGACGGGCAGATCCTGCTCTGCTACGACCTGCTCGGCGTCTTCACCGACTTCAAGCCCAAGTTCACCAAGCGCTACACCAACCTGACCGAGGTCGCCGTCGGCGGCATCAAGCAGTATGTGGCCGAGGTCAAGGCCGGCAGGTTTCCCGACGACGACCACAGCTACACGGTCAAGGAAGAGGAATACGAGAAGTTCCTCAAGCTGGTGGAGAAGCGCAAGCAGGTGTGATCCGGGCCCTCGCCCGCCGCAGCCGCGCCTTGATCGGCGGAACGTCGCTCGGCACCGGATGGGCGCTTCCAGGAAATCCGGAGGCGGGCTGCCTTACTTGCTTCTGGATGGCGCCAGACCCCGCAAGACCCCATGGCTATCGGCACGCTGCACGTCGAGTGGTTGAGCCGTCTCGCGCTGCGCTCGGCGCTGCCGCGACACGCCGCGGTTCTCGACCTAGGTCGCCAGGACTTGTGGATGGACCGCGAGCCCCTGCGTCGCGTCGCGAGCCGCCATCTCGGCGCGGCCGATTGCGACCGGGCCATGGCCGCGATCTTCGACGAGGCGACCGCCAGGCCGAAATCCGGCGCGCTGGCGGCGTTCTATTCGATCTTCGGCGCCGATCGTCATCGGTCGCTCGACTTGACCGACCCCGCAGCCGACTACGCGGCCGACCTGAACCATCCCCTGCCAAGGGGCATCGGCCGCTACGATGTGGTGACGAACTTCGGCACGACGGAGCACGTGTTCAATATCGGACAATCGTTCGCCAACATCCACCGGCTGCTCTAGGTCGGCGGGCTGCAGCTGCACACGCTCCCGAGCTACGGATACACCGATCACGGATTCTACAACATCCACCCATGCACATACCTGGACATGGCGAGAGCCAACCACTACGAGATCGTCGATTTCCTTTACGTTGACAACATAAACGTCAGGATGGCGCGCCCGATCGAGGCGGCGCCGTTCGACTTCGGATCGCTGCCGATCCAGCTGCGCGACATGGCCGACACTACCGCCTTCATGACGCGGACGGCGGTGCAGTTCTACAAGAACTTGCAGTCTCCGGAGACCAGCCCGGTTCTGGAGGGGATGGCGCCGATGGATCGGTCATATGCTCCGAGACCGATGCCGGACGAGCAACTGCCGATCTTCCACGTCTTCGACATGATGTTCGTGGCGCTCCGGCGCACGATACGCAGCCCGTCTTCGTTCGTGGCCCCTCTTCAAGGGGTCTATTCCGGCGCGAGCGACCGGCCGGACGGCATCTTCGCTCGCCTCCGCCGCGCTTTGCGATCACGCTGATCGATTGTTCCGGAGCCGACGGCGCCAGGCGCAGCCCGACGATTCCCGGAAAGGCCGGGGATCGCAGTCCATTCCCGTCGCCGCCTGTGCTCCCGACTCGAGCGGCTGGCGGCGTCGCCGCGTCACGATCGGCCGCTGATGTTGCAGCGCGGAATCGCTTTCGAATGGTCCCCAGGGCCGGCGGACTGCCAATTTGCCGCATCTCTTCGGATGGCGAAGCCCGAGCCGCTCCGATCGTATGACCTGGATCAATGCAGCCGGTCGATGCTTGACCTAGCTTTTTAAACTGAGCCGTGATGGAGGGTGCAATGCCCTTGTTGCAGTGGAAGGACGAGTACGAGATCGGTATTCGTTCCGTCGATCACGAGCACCTCGCCTTGATTGGCGTCATCAACCTGCTGGGCGATCACCTCGATCCAAGATACGGGGTGGTGGAGATTCGCGGGACGCTCGGCGAGATCTGCACGCTGGTAGCGACTCATTTCGCTCATGAAGAGTCGATCATGCGGGACCTGCGCTACGATCAATATGCCGAGCACAAGGCCGACCATGATCGGCTGCTCGTGGAGATCCGCGAAATCCAGCGTGAAATCGGAGCTGGTTCTGCGGTCGATTTTCGCTCGCAGCTGGGAGAGCGCATCGGCCGTTGGTTCGGCCGCCACTTCGAAACCTTCGATGCGCGCCTGCACGCCCTGACCGACGGTCCCGGGCTGGTCATGAGGGAGTAGGAGCGCACACGCCCGGATCCGGCTGCGCCCGTCGCGCTCAGCTCGGGTGTCGCGCGGCGGACCGTGGCGTGGCGATGCGCCCGACCAGCCGGCTGGCCAGCTTGCGGTCGATCAGCTCGAACGACCGGCTGCCGCGCTCGTAGGCGAACATCGCGCCGGTGGCGATGTCGAACCACCAGCCGCTCAGGCGCAGCCGCCCGGCGCGACGTTCTCGCGCACGATCGGGTAGGACATCAGGTGCTCGAGCTGCACCAGCACGTTGAGCTGGGAGAGCTGGTCGTGCGGCTTCAGCCTCGCGTCGAGGGCGCCTTCGTGCTCGAGGCGCACGGCGGCCGGATCGGCGTGGAACAGCCATTTTTCCAGGTTCGGCGCGGCGGGCTTCGGCCTGCGCGTCAGCACGGCCTTCATCGCCCCGCATTCCGAGTGGCCGCACACCACGATATGCCTGACCTTGAGCACCAGCACCGCGTACTCGATCACGCTCGCCTCCGACAGGTCCCCGACCGAGATGCCCTCGGCGGTCGCCGGCGGCACGAGGTTGCCGACGTTGCGCATGGTGAACAGCTCGCCGGGATGGGTCGAGGCCAGCAGGTCCGGCACGACGCGGCTGTCCGAGCAGGTGATGAACAGCGCGTCCGGCGATTGCGCGAGCGCCAGGGAGCGGAAGCGCTTGGCGTATTGCGGCAGCATCCGCTCGCGGAAGTCGACGATTCCCATGATGAGCTTGCGCACGAGTTCTCCTTTCTTGCCGGCCAATTCGACGTCACGCGGCGCGCGCGGCGCCGCCCAGTCCTTGCGTGTCCGGTACGCGTGCGAGGGCGAGCTCTTCGGGCCTCGCGTGGTGCTTGGCCAGCGCGTGGTCCAGCAGGTCCAGCTCCAATCGCAATGCCGGTCGGCGCGGATCCGGCAGGCTTTCCAGCAGTTGCCCGATCATTGCGCGGAGCCGTCGCGCGACCTGGAAGCTCTCGGCGCCGTACTGCCGGATCTCGCTGAAGCTGAGCTCGACGAAATCCTCCCAGTTCGGCGTGCGGAAGATCAGCCGCACCTGTCCGTCGCGCCCGCGGATCTCCTCGCCGCGCAAATGGCGGCTGCCCGCCGTGCGCAGCAGGCGGTGAAGCTGGTCGATGGCGAGCACGGCCGTGGTTGGATCATTGATCGCCTTCGACAGCGCCTTGATCGCGATGTCGACGATGACGCGGAAGGCGAAGGTCGAGTCCTGCTCGATGGTGCGCTCGCGCCCGAAGGCGACCTGTTCGCGCAGCAGCCGGTCGTTGATCGCCGCCGCGCCGCCGCGCAACCGGAACAGCGGCTCGCCGGCGGCGACGAAATCGCCCACGCGCGGGACGAACTCGATGATGCCGCCGGCCTTCTGCGCCGACTCGGTCAGCGCCCGCAGGTTCACCGCGATGATGACCGCCGAATAGCCCTCGTGCAGGACGGTCCGCTTGACGGGCCCGAGCTGCTGCCGCGGCATCGCGGGCGGTTCCGGCCAATCGACCGGGTTCGGATACTCGCTCTCGATCACCTTGATGCCGTGCTCGCCGATACGCCACACGATGCTGACCGGCCGCAGCAGCCGGGCCGCATAGTCGATCAGGAACAGGAACCCGATCGTGGACACCAGCCCCAGGATCGCCGTGAGGCTGATGATGAATTGGGGCATCGTCTCCAGCCGGTTTCGCGCGCCGACCGCGAGCAGAAGGCCGAGGAAGAACAGGCCCACGACCCAGCGGATGACGTTGTCGCGCAGCAGTGTCGTGGCGATGATTCGCGGCGTCAGCTGGCCGCTGGCGACCTGGATCGCCACCAGCAGCGATCCGAAGGTGAACACGATGAACGACATCTGCAGGGTGATGTCGATGTCCATCGCCGAGGCGATGCCCTCCCCCGTGAACTCGAAGCCGGGAATCCAGCCGAAGTCGAGCTGGAGCGCGTTGCTCACCCGAAACAGCAGCTGCGCCACCACGAACGCGAACACGGGTGCGATCCAGAGAGCGGATCGCAGGTAGCTGACGATGGCGTACCGCCGGTTCCAGGACATTGGCGCTCCCTCCACCACTTTCGGGGCGGGCGCTGCGCCGGCCCCGCAGCCGATCGTAGCGAAGCCCGCTGCCTCCATCCAGTTGCGGGCTGGGTCGATCCGCAGCCGATGCATGCGGTCCGCAGCTGCCGCGTGTCGCGCGCTCCGAGGTGATTTCCGTCGCGCGGGTGCTATCTTGTCCGCTTCGCTATCCGGAGGGGGAAGGACGGTCGCTGCATGCTGAACCCGAAGGGCCGCGTCGTGATGGTCAGCGGCGCCAACCGCGGCATCGGGCTGGCGATCGCCCGGTCGCTGCACGACAAGGGCTACGCGTTGAGCCTGGGCGCGCGCGACCAGGCGGCGCTGGAGCGGGCGACGTCGGGCTTCGACGCCGGCCGCGTGCTGCGCTGCGCCTACGACGCGGCGAAACCGGCCACCAACGAGGCCTGGGTCGCGGCCACCGTCCAGCGCTTCGGCCGCATCGACGGGCTCGTGAACAACGCGGGCATTGCCCCGATGGTCCGCATCGAGGATGCGGACGAAAGCAAGCTCGACCGGCTCTGGGCGGTCAACGTCAAGGCGCCGCTGCGCATGATCCGGCTGGCCCTGCCGCATCTGCGCAAATCGGGCTCGGGCCGCGTCGTCAACGTCGCGTCCCTGTCCGGCAAGCGCGTCAAGAACGAGAATGTCGGCTACGCCATGTCGAAATTCGCGCTCGTCGCCATGACCCATGCGCTGCGCCTGACCGGCTGGTCCGACGGGGTGCGCGCGACGGCGCTGTGCCCGGGCTTCGTCGCGACCGACCTGACCGCCGGCGTCACGAAGGTGGCGCGCCACGACATGATCGACCCCGCCGATCTCGCCGAGCTGGCGGCCGCCGTCATCGGCCTGCCGAACAACAGCGTCGTGGCCGAGCTGCTGGTGAACTGCCAGCTCGAGGAGATGCTGTGAGCGAAGCCCTGACAGCGGACGTCGCCATCATCGGCGGCGGCACCGCCGGCTGCTCGGCGGCCCTGCATCTCAGGCAGCGCGGCGCCACGGTCGTGCTGCTCGAGGCACGCCTCTGCGGCAGCCAGGCGAGCGGCGTCAACTACGGCGGCGTCCGCCGGCAGGGCCGCGCCTATGTCGAGCTGCCGCTGGCGGCGCGCTCGCGCCGGCTGTGGGACCGGCTGCCGGCGCTGATCGGGCATGACGGCGAGTTCGTCGTCAGCGGGCACCTGAAACTGGCGCGCGACGAGGCCGGCATGGCGGAGCTCGAGCGCTGGGCCGAGGGCGCGCGCGACTACGGCGTCGAGGCCGAGCTGCTCGGCCGCAACGCCGTGCGCGCGCGCTATCCGTGGCTCGGCGACGTCGTCGTGGGCGCATCGCTCGTTTCCGACGACGGCCAGGCCAATCCGCGGCTGGTGGCGCCGTACTTCGCCCGCGCCGCGCGCCGCGCCGGCGCCGACATCCGCGAGAACACCAAGGTCGTCGCGGCGACGCGCGACGCCGCCGGCTTCCGCATCGAGACCGATGCGGGCGTCACGGTGCGCGCCGGCATGCTGATCAACGTCGCCGGCGCCTGGGGCTGCGAGATCGCCGCCCAGTTCGGCGAGCACGCGCCGGAGGAGCTGATCTCGCCCAACATGTGCGTCAGCGAGCCGCTGCCGTACTTCGTCGAGCACAATCTCGGCGTCGCCGGCGGCAGCATCTACCTGCGCCAGATCGCGCGCGGCAACGTCATCTTCGGCGGCGGGCGCGGCGTCGGCGACCGCGGTACCTGGCTGTCGCGCCCGGACCCGGGCGCGACGGTCACGTCCCTGGCCGAGGTGCTGGACGCCGTGCCGCGGCTCAAGGCCGCGCGGCTGATCCGCACCTGGACCGGGCTCGAGGGCAACATGCCGGATGAGATCCCGGTGATCGGGCCGAGCCGCACCACGCCCGGCCTGATCCACGCCTTCGGCTTTTCCGGCCATGGCTTCCAGCTCGGCCCCGGCATGGGCGCGATCCTGGGCGAGCTTGCACTGGACGGGCGCACCGACGTGGATCTGCGCCCCTTCGCCATCGATCGCTTTGCGACCGGTCCTGCCCCGGCAGCGACCACCGGTTGAGCGACGATGGAGCGCAACCTTCGGGCTTGCATCGGACCGGCAAAACCGGCGACCATCCGGCCGACGCCGCGCGGCCTTCAGGCCGGCAGGCGATAGGCACGGGGGTTAACCGAATGACGATGAGAAGGCTGACAACGGCGCTGCTCGCAGGGGCGGCGCTGCTGGTCGCGGCGCCCTTGGCGGGCGAGGCGCAGGCGCAGAAGACGGTGCTGAACTACGGCATGGCGTCCAAGGACATGGGCCGGCTGGATCCGCACCTGACCGCCACCACGCCGGACAAGGCGCTGCTGCAGATGATCTTCAACGGCCTGGTGCGCTTCAAGCCGGGCTCGCTCAACCTGGAGCAGATGGAGCCCGACCTCGCCGAGAAATGGACGCGGTCCACGGACGGGAAGGAATGGGTGTTCACGCTGCGCCAGGGCGTGCAATGCCATCGCGGCTACGGCGAGCTGACGTCGGACGACGTGGTCTACTCGCTGAAGCGGGCGTCCGATACCAAGACCTCGTCGTTCGCCAGCGACTACAAGGACATCGACAAGATCGAGGCGCCCGACAAGTACACGGTGAAGATCACGCTGAAGAGCGCGATTCCCAGCCTGCTGCTGTTCGTCGCGAACCTGCACGGCGGCAACATCGTGTGCAAGAAGGCGGCGGAGGAGGCGGGCGAGAACTTCAAGGTCAAGCCGGTCGGCACCGGCCCATTCATGTTCGAGGAGTACAAGCCGCAGCAGTCGGTGACGCTGGTCGCCAACAAGCAGTATTTCCGCGGCGCGCCGAAGCTGGAGCGGATCGTCTACCGCTACATCGAATCCGACGCCAGCCGCGACCTGGCCTTCGCCTCGGGCGAGCTCGACCTCGTCTACGGCCGGCAGGACGAGACCTGGGTCGAGCGCACCAAGAAGGTAAAGGACGCGGTCGTGGCCGTGATCGAGCCGGCCGAACTGTCGTCCATCTACCTGAACACGAAGCACGAGATCCTCAAGGACATCCGGGTGCGCAAGGCGATCGCGCACGCGATCGACCGCAAGGCGATGGTGCAGCTCAAGGGCGCCTCGACCGCGCGCGAGGCCAAGTCGATCGTGCCGATCGGCTATCTCGGCCAGGCCGACGACGTGCCGCTGCTGCCGTTCGATTTGGAGAAGTCGAAGGCCCTTTTGAAGGAGGCCGGACACCCGAACGGCTTCACGCTCAAGATCATCCACACCAACCTGTCGGGCATGCTGCCCACCATGCAGGCCTGGCAGGCGATGCTGAAGAAGGTCGGCATCAACCTGGAGATCGACGTCGTCGAGCACGCCACCTTCCATGCGCAGATCCGCAAGGACCTGAGCCCGATCGTGCACTACGCGGCGGCGCGCCCGCCGGTGGCGGACATCTACCTGACGCAGTTCTTCCATTCGCGCAGCCAGGTGAACACGCCGACGGCGGTGACCAACTTCACCCACTGCAACCAGGCCGACGCAGAGATCGACGCCGCGCGCAGCGAGCCCGACCCGGCAAAGGCCAAGGCGCTGTGGCGCACCGCGCAGATCAAGCTGATGGAGAACGTCTGCGCCGTGCCCAGCCACGAGCAGCTCCAGGTGTTCGCCTACAAGTCCAACCTGGTGTTCGGCTACGACCTCAAGGGCAGCCTGAGCCTGGGTCCGCCGATCCTCGAGACGACGCATTTCAAGTGAGCTGACTCTACTCCGATCCCCCCTCCCCTTGCGGGAGGGGGTTAGGAGGAAGGGGACGCGCGGCGGCACGCAAAGAAAAGTCGAAGTGTCGGCCAAGGGTTCGGTTGAAGCGCCAAGCGGCAATGCGTTGCCGCTTGGCGCCATTGCCTCTCCCCCAAACCCCCTCCCGCAAGGGGAGGGGGGACATGCAGAAAAGCGATGCTGCAATACCTGATCAAGCGCCTGCTATACGCCGTCCCGACGCTGCTGGCCGTGCTGACCGTCGTGTTCTTCGTCGCGCGGGTGCTGCCAGGCGACCCGGCGCAGGTGATGCTGGGCGAGCAGGCGGGGGCCGAGGCGATCCAGGCCCTGCGCGTCCGCCTCGGCCTCGACCGGCCGCTGGTCGAGCAATACGTCGATTTCATGCAAGGCGCGCTCAGCGGCGACTGGGGCGAGTCGCTGGTGACCGGCCGCCCGGTGCTCGGCGAGGTGCTGAACGTCATCCCCTTCACGATCGAACTGACGCTGGCCTCGATCCTGCTGGGCGCGCTCATCGGCGTGCCGCTCGGCGCCTGGTCCGCGCTGCATCGCAACAGCCTGATCGACTACGCCACGCGCATCGGCTCGCTGCTCGGCCTGTCCTTCCCGGCCTTCGTCATGGCGATCATGCTGCTGCTCGCCTTCGCCATCCAGCTGTCGTGGTTCCCGGTGATCAGCTCGGGCGGCGGCGGCTCGCTCGGCGAGCGGCTGCAGCACCTGGCGCTGCCCTCGGTCAATCTCGGCATCATCATGGCCGCCTATATTACGCGCGTGACGCGCTCCTCGATGCTCGAGGTGCTGGGCGAGGACTACGTGCGCACCGCGCGCGCCAAGGGCGTGCCGCATCTTGCGGTCGTCTGGCAGCACTGCCTGCGCAACGCGCTGATCCCGGTCGTTACCGTGGTCGGCCTGTATCTCGGCATCCTGATCGGCAACTCGGTGCTGACCGAGATCGTGTTCAACCGGCCGGGCCTCGGCAAGCTGATCGTCGGCGCGCTGACGCAGCGCGACTACACGATGCTGCAGGGCCTGATGGTGGTCTACACCTTCATCATCGTGGTCGTGAATCTGCTGACCGACCTGACCTACGGCTTCATCGACCCGCGGGTGAAGTACCAATGAACGTCGCGACCGGGGATTCGGCCGCCGCCGCCCCGCTGCGCTCCAGTCGCGCGCTGCGGCAGCTTCTGTCCGCGTTCAACACGAACAAGACCTCCTGGGTCGGGCTCGTGACGTTCGCGATCGTGGTGGTGACGGCTATCCTCGCGCCAGTGCTCGCGACGCACGATCCGCTCGAGCAGAACTTCCTGGAGAAGCTGAAGGGACCGTCGGGGGAGTTCATCCTCGGCACCGACGGTTACGGCCGGGACATCTGGTCGCGCCTGGTCTACGGCGCGCGCCTCAGCTTGTGGATCGGCGGCGTCTCGATCCTGATCGCGATGGTGATCGGCTCGCTGATCGGCATGGTGGCGGGGTATTTCGGCGGGCGGCTGGACATCGCCATCATGCAGGTGATGGACGTGCTGCTGTCCTTCCCGTCGCTGATCCTCGGCCTCATGGTCGTGGCGATGATGGGGCCCAGCGTCGGCAACCTGATCTTCGCCATCGCGCTGACGGCGATCCCGCCCTTCGCCCGCATCGCCCGCGCGCCGACGGTCAGCGTCAAGGAGCGCGATTACATCGAGGCCTGCCGGGCGCTCGGCTACTCGCACCCGCGCATCATGGCCGTGCACATCCTGCCCAACATCTTCCCCGAGATCCTGGTGATGGGCAGCCTGTGGCTCGCCACCGCCATCCGCGTCGAGGCCTCGTTGAGCTTCATCGGGCTCGGCGTGCGGCCACCGACGCCGACCTGGGGCGGCATGATCCGCGAGGGCTTCGAGAACATCTTGGACACCTGGTGGCTGTCGATGGCGCCGTCCGTCGCCATCCTGGTCGTCGTCTTCGCCCTCAACATGATCGGCGACGGGCTGCGCGACTTCGTCGATCCCAAGCTCAAGGGGGAGCGCGGTGGCTGAGTCGCCGGCGCTCTCGGTCCCGGCTCTTTCGATCAGGGGGCTGACCACCGAGTTCCGCGTCGGCGGGCAGTGGCACGCGGCCATCCGGGGGATCGACTTCGACCTCGGGAAGAACGAGACCCTGGCGCTGGTCGGCGAGTCCGGCTGCGGCAAGAGCATCACGGCGCTGTCGATCATGGGCCTGATCCCGAAGGCGGCCGGACGCATCGCCGAGGGGAGGATCGTGTTCGAGGGCCAGGACCTCGCGCAGCTCGACGAGGAGCAGCTGCGCGAGATCCGCGGCGACCGCATCGCCATGATCTTCCAGGAGCCGATGACCAGCCTCAACCCGGTGCTCACCATTGGCTTCCAGGTCGCCGAGGCGCTGCGCTACCACCGCGGCATGAGCCAGGCCGAGGCGCGCGCGCACGCGCTGGAACTGCTCGAGCAGGTCAAGATCCCCTCGGCGCGCCAGCGGCTCGACGACTATCCGCACCAGTTCTCGGGCGGCATGCGCCAGCGCGTGATGATCGCCATGGCGCTCGCCTGCAAGCCGCAGATCCTGCTGGCGGACGAGCCGACCACCGCGCTCGACGTCACGATCCAGGCGCAGGTGCTGCTGCTGCTGGCGGAGCTCAAGCAGCTCTACGGCATGTCGATGATCTTCATCAGCCACAATCTCGGCGTGGTGGCGACGATCGCCGACCGCGTGGCGGTGATGTACGCCGGCGAGATCGTCGAGACCGCCGCGGTCGGCGACCTGTTCGACCGGCCGACGCATCCCTATACCGAGGCGCTGCTCCGCTCGATCCCGCGCGTCGACCGCACCAGCGACACGCTGATGGCGATCCCTGGCCAGGTTCCGGCGATCAACCGCATGCCAGGGGGCTGCCGCTACGCGCCGCGCTGCGCGCTCCGCCTGCCCGTCTGCGAGCGCCCGCCCGTGCTCGCGCCCGTACCGGGCAGCGCGCCGACGCACGGGGCGCGCTGCTGGGTGCGCGCGGGAGGCGACCGATGACGGCCGCCGCGCCGCTGCTGCAGGTGGAAGGCCTGCGCAAGTTCTTCGCGGTCAAGCGCGGCTTCCCCAATCCGAAGACGGTCACGGTGCGCGCGCTCGACGGCGTCGACTTCGGCGTGCGCGAGGGCGAGGCCTTCGGCCTGGTCGGCGAGTCGGGCTGCGGCAAGTCGACGGCCGGGCGCGCGCTGCTCAGGCTCATCGAGCCCGACGCGGGCCGCGTCCGCTTCCGCGACACCGACGTGCTCTCGCTCGACCGCGCCGCACTGCGGGCGCTCAGGCGCAAGATGCAGATCGTGTTCCAGGATCCCTATGCGTCGCTCAATCCGAAGCGCCTGATCGGCAAGGCGCTGGCCGAGCCGATGCGCGTGCATGGCCTGGCCGAGGGCCGCGCGCTCGCCGAGCGCGTGCGCGCCCTGCTCGACGAGGTCGGCCTGCCGCCGGAGGCGGCCGAGCGCTATCCGCACGAGTTCTCCGGCGGCCAGCGCCAGCGCGTCGGCATCGCGCGCGCCCTTTCGGTCGAGCCCGAGCTGGTCGTGGCCGATGAGCCCGTCTCGGCGCTCGACGTCTCGATCCAGGCGCAGGTCCTGCTGCTGCTGCGGGGACTGCAGGAGAAGCGGGGCCTCAGCTATCTGTTCGTGTCGCACGATCTCGGCGTCGTTCGCTGGTTTTGCCAGGGCGTGGCGGTCATGTATCTCGGCCGCATCGTCGAGCGCGGCCCGTTGCCGCAGATGTTCGACGAGCCGCTGCACCCCTATACGCAGACGTTGCGCGCCGCGTCGCCCGTGCCAGACCCGCGGGCGCGCGTCACCATGGTCAGGATCGAAGGCGAGGTGCCGTCGGCGTCGGCGCCGCCACCCGGCTGCCACTTCCATCCGCGCTGCCCGCACGCGACCGAGCGCTGCCGCGTCGAGTACCCGGCCTGGAAGGAAGTCGGCCAGGGCCGCGGCGTCGCCTGCCACCTGTTCGACCGGTAGGAACGGTCGTGCGGCTACGGCCGGTGTGCGCGGGCAGGCCCGGGCGCTCGGTCAGGACGGATGGATGACGCCCTTGCCGTCGCTTTGTCGGTCGAACAGGCGATAGGCTTCTTCGGCCTGGTCCAGCGTCCATCGGTGGGTGAACAGCCGGTCGACCGCGATGCCGCGATCGGCGATGTAGCGCGCGCATTCCGCCTGGCCGACGGCGGAGAAGGTCCAGGAGCCGATCAGGGTCACCTGCCGGCGCAACAGGTCGTTGCTGACGTCGAGCGTGACGGTGTCGCCCTCGCCGACGAAGCACGCCTTGCCCCAGGTGCGCACGCAGCGCACGGCCTCGGCCCGCGCCTGTGGCGACGACGAGGCGTCGAGCGACAGATGCGCGCCGCGCCCGTGCGTCAGGTCGCGGATGGCCTGCACCACGTTGTTGGTGTTCTTCGGGTTCAGCAGAACGTCGGCGCCGAACTCCTTGGCACGCCCCAGGCGCTGGTCGTTGGTATCGAGCGCGATGACACGTGCGCCCATGGCCGAGGCCAGCATCGTCGCCGAGAGCCCGACCGGACCCTGGCCGAACACGGCGATGGTGTGGTGGCCCTGCAGGCCGAGCCGCTGCAGCGCGCCCCAGGCCGTGCCGGTGCCGCAGGCGATCGCCGCGCCGGCGTCGAAGCTCAGCTCCTCCGGCAGCGGCACAAGCGTGCGTGCCGGGCATTTCATGTAGCGCGCATGCGCGCCGTGGCCGGTCACGCCGTAGACTTCCGCAACGCCCTCGACGCAGAGTTGCATCCAGCCGGTCGAGCAATGCGGGCAGACGCCGCAGCCGCGGTAGTGGTGCTGCATGGTGCGCATGCCGGGCCGCGCCTGGTTCTCCGGCACGCCGGCGCCGACCGCGGCGACCACGCCGCAGGGCTCATGGCCGGCGATGACCGGGCCCTTGCCGCCGCCGAGCCCGAGCGAGGCGGCACCGGACGCGGCGCTGGCACGGTAGAACTTGAGGTCGCTGCCGCACATGCCCGAGGCCTTGATCTCGAGCACGACCTCGCCGGGCCCGGGCGTCGGATCGGGAAACTCCCTGAACTCGATCCGGCGGTCGCCCGGAAACACCACGCCCTTCATCGCCTTTTCCTCCCTCGCTCTTGCGCGGGCCAGCTTGAAAGGGGGCGCTGCCCCGCGTCAAGGCGCGGGCGGTATCGATCGGGCGCGGCGGTGCTATCTTCGCCGGCATAGCCGGTCTACTGTGCCGTGCATAAGGCCCGGCCGGGAGGGCCGGGAGGAGATCGGGTGCAGCAGATCCGAGCGGGGGAAGCGAGGCAGCGGGGAAGGTCGCGACTCCCCGGGGCGGGGCGACGCGCCGGCTATGTCGCCAGGAGCATCGACATCCATGAACGGCGCGCCGCGGCGAGATCCAACACTTCGAGCAGGAATGCCGCGTCGTCTGGCCGAGCGGCGAGCTGCGCTGGCTGCACCGGCGCGGCATCGTCGCGCGGGACGCCGATGGCCGTTCGCGCTGGATCCGCGGCGTCGCCCTGGACGTCACCGAACGCAAGCGCTCGGAGGAAGCAAACGGGCGCTTGGCGGCGATCGTCGCTTCGTCCACCACCGTCCCCTTCACCTTACGTGACGAACGCAGCGGTGACATGCAACAGGGAGACAAAACGGATGCTGATCGATTGGCAAAAAATCCCGGTCGTCGCGGGCATGCGCGCGGGATCGACCCGCCGCGGCGTGTGCGGCGACAAGATGTCGGCGGTCCTGGTCTCCACGACGCCCGACGCGAAGTTCGACGGCAAGACCCATTGGCACGACAACGAACAGATGCTGATCGTGGTCTCGGGCAGCATCACCCTGAAGATCGACGACAGGACCGTCGAGGCGATGCCCGGCGACCTCGTCTTCTTCCCGCCGGGCAGCCGCCACGCCGCCGTCGGCGTGGGGCCGCAAGGCTGCGTCTACTACGAGCTCTTCGCGCCCGCGCGCCCGGACCAGCTGCCGGGCTGGGTCGGCAGGTCGGTGCTGCGGTTCGACTAGCCGCCGCCGGCGCGGGGCTACCCCGCCGGCCGACGCGCCTGCTGCTTCTCGCGGTACTGCAGCCACCAGCCGTAGTTGGGCGGCCAATACCCGAACTGGCGCTGGTTGTCGCGCTTGCCGGCGAGCGCGATCGCGGCGTGAAGGGGCCAGTTCGGGTCGTAGAGCGCCTCGCGCCCGATGGCGACGAGGTCGGCCTGGCCCTGCGCCAGGATGTCCTCCGCGTGCGTGGGCTCGGTGATCAGGCCGACGGCCATGGTCGGCATGCCCAGCTTGCCGCGGATCTCGGCGGCGAACGGAACCTGGTAGCCGGGCGGCGGTCCGCCGATCTTGTCGAACACGGCGAGCGAGTTCGCGCCGCGGATGCCGCCCGAGGAGCAGTCGATCGCATCGATGCCGCGGGCCCTCAACTCGGCCGCAAGGACCAGCGTGTCCGCCATGTCCCAGCCGGAATCGACGCGGTCGATGCAGGACAGCCGGAACAGGATGGGCTTGGGCCGCGGGAAATGCGCGCGCACCGCCTCGGCGATTTCGAGGGCGAAGCGCATGCGCCCCTGCCGGTCGCCGCCATAGGCGTCGCTCCGCTTGTTGGCGATCGGCGAAAGGAAGCTGTGGATCAGGTAGCCGTGCGCCGCGTGGATGTCGAGCACGTCGAAGCCCGCCGCCGCGACCCGCCGCGCGCCCTGGCCGAACATGTCGACCACGGCAGCGATCTCGGCGAGCGTCAAGGCGGCGGGCACGTGATAGCCATCGGCAGACGGCTCGGCGGTGCTCGCGACCGGCGTCCAGGGCGGCTCGCCGCGCACCGCGTCCTCGGGTCCCAGCGGCCTCAATCCGTCCCACGGCTTCTGGCGCGCCGCCTTGGGCCCGCAATGCCCGATCTGCGCGCCCGGCACCGAGCCGCAGCGCCTGAGCAGCGCGGCGACGCGGGCGAGCGGCGCGATGTGCTCGTCCTTCCAGATGCCGCAGTCGCGGTACGTGCTGCGGCCGCGCGGCTCGACGCAAAGCACTTCCGTGAACACGAGGCCGGCGCGCGCGATGGCAAAGCGGCCGAGATGCGCCAGGTGCCAGTCGTTCGCGAAGCCGTCCTCGGCCTCGTACATCTGCATCGGTGCGATGACGATGCGGTTGGGCAGCGTGACGCCGCCCAGCGTGAAGGGCGAGAACAGGCGCGAATTCGCAAAGTCCTGCATGGGGCTCCTCTGGGCCGGCGCCGTGGTCAGGTCGGCGCGCTCATGTGCTTGAGGCCGTAGATGCGCTCGACCACCAGCAGAGCGAACACGGCCAGCAGCATCTGCACGGCGCTGAGCGCCGCGATCGAGGGGTCGAACTGGTGCTCGATGTAGCTCAGCATCACGACCGGCAGCGTGTTGGTCTCGGCGCTGCCGAAGAAGAACGAGATCGGCAGGTTGTCGAACGAGATGAGAATCGAGAACAGCGCGCCGGCGAAGATGCCGGGCCGGATCAGGGGCAGGGTGACGTACCAGAAGGTCTGCAGCCGGTTCGCCCCCAGGATCGAGGCGGTCTCCTCGAAATCCGACGAGACGCCGCGGTAGACGCCGGCGACGGTGCGCATGATGTAGGGCAGGCCGACCACCGTGTGCGAGATGAGCAGCGACAGGAACGAGACGCCGAGGCCGAGCGCCGAGAGGTAGAACAGGAAGGCGAGGCCGAGCACGATCAGCGGCATCGCGAGCGGCGACAACAGAAAGGTTGCGACCGCGTTGGCGTAGCGCGACCGCCCGCGTACCAGCGCCAGCGACGCCGGCACGCCAAGCAGGCACGCCACGAGGGTCGAGGCAAAGGCGAGCTCCAGGCTGACGATGAAGGAGTCGAGGAATGGCCTGTATTCGACGATCCGATAGAACCAGCGCAGCGAGTAGCCGCGCAAGGGGAAGGCGATGAAGTTGGCGTCGTTGAAGGCGACGATCACGACGATGAGGATCGGCGCCAGCATGAAAGCGAAGAACAGGACCACGAAGGCGCCCAGCACCGGCGCCTCGGGATTGCGCTTGAACCGGCGCCACAGGCGCATCAGCCCTTGACCCCGCGCCGTCGTATGAGCCGAAGCTGCAGGTATAGGCATCCCACCGCCGACAGCAGCAGCAGGTTGCCCATCGCCGCCGCGAAGCCGAAGTCGCGCGTCGTGTTGAACTGCTGGTAGATCAGCAGGGGCAGGGTGCGGAAGCTGTCGCCGCCGATCAGCAGCAGGGTGACGAAGCTGCCGTTGGCGATCATGAACACCATGATCGCCCCGGTGCCGATGCCGTCGAGGCTGAGCGGCAGCGTCACGCGCAGGAAGGTCTGCCACCGGTTGGCGCCCAGGATGCGCGCCGATTCCTCAAGGCGCGTGTCGATGCCCTGCAGCACCGAGGCGATCGCCAGCACCATGAACGGGACCAGCACATGCACGAGCCCGACGACAGCGGAGCCCTGCGTGTTGACGAGCCGGAGCGGCGCATCGATCCAGCCGAGCTGGTCGAGTAGAAGATTGTTGACGAGGCCGCGCCGGGCCAGCAGCACGCGCCAGCCGTAGGTGCGCATGATGATCGAGGTCAGGAGCGGGGCGATCAGCAGGAAGATGATGAGGCCGCTCCATCGGCCGGAATAGCGCACCAGGAAGTAGGCGACCGGATAGCCGATCGCCAGGCAGATCAGTGTCACGAGCGCGCTCAGCCAGAACGTGTCGAAGATGACGCCCAGGTAGAAGGAATCGCCCAGCAGCTTGGCATAGGCCTGGAGGTTGAACGCAAGACCCGCGCCGGCGAACTCGGGATAGAAGCCGCGATAGCCGTTCTGTGCGATGGGGAAGATGTAGAAAACGATCAGGAACAGGACCGCCGGCAGCACCCACCAGATCGACAACGCGCCGGAATGCGCCTTGCGGCGGCGCGCGGGCGCCGATGCGGCGGGTGCGGCGACGGCGGCGGTCATGTTCGGACCCTTCGAGGGCGCGGGCGGCAAGAGGCTGCTTGCCGCCCGCTCCCTCGCGTCAGCCCTTCTTGCCGATTTCCTTGTTCCACCGCTCGGTCCATTCCGGCAGCTTCTCGGCGATCTTCTCGAACGGCGGCCAGCGCGTCTGCTCCCAGGGCGTGATGCGCTCCTTGAGCTTTTCGTTGAAGACGACCTTGCTGTTGGTGACGCCGTAATTGAGCATCTCGGCGAACTTCGCCTGCGGCTCGGGCGCGAACATGGAGTCGATGTACTTCCACGCCAGCTCGGGCGCGTTCTTCGGCTTCTGGACGACGACGGGGTTCATGACGCCGCCTTCCTTCGGATTGACGTAGGCGATGTGCTTGGCGCCGCTGTCGTAGTGCGCCCAGGTGCGGCCGTCCCAGTACATGCCGATGTCGATCTCGCCGCTGTCGAGCTGGTTCAGGAAGTCCGTGACGCTGGCCCACCACAGGATATTCTTCTTCATGCGGTCGGCCGCCTTGAAGAACGGGTCGATGTTGTCGACGCCGCCGCCGAGGATGTCGGAGAAGGACCAGATCAGGATCTGCTCGGTCGACGGGTAGGAGATGGTCGGCAGGCCGGCCATCCATTCGCCCTTCGCCGTACGATCGATGAACTCGGCGAAGCTCTTCGGCGGGTTCTTGACGCGGTCGCGGTGGTAGGCGATGCCGAACGAACCGTAGTCGAAGCAGGCGCCCCACCAATCGGCGACCTCGGCGAACCTGGGCGGCACGTCCTTCAGGTTCGGCACCTTCTCGGCCGAGATCTTCTCGACCAGGCCCTTGCGGCCGGCGATCAGGGACAGGCCGACGGTGTTCATGATGGCATGGATCGGCGGGTTGGCCTGGTTGGCCTCGACCTGCCCCATCCACTGCGCCGGCCCACCGAGCACGATGTTGGCCTTCGCGCCGGGGTTCTTCTTCTCGAAGTCGGCGACGAAGCACTCCTTGATCGCTTTTTCCCAGATGCCGCCGTAGGACGTGACCGTCAGCGTCTGACCCTGGCCGAACGCATTCCGGCCGCCCAGCGGCATGCACACCGCTGCGCTGGCCGCCGCCATCGCCTGCAAGAAGCGGCGTCGCCGCATTCTGTCCATCGTCTCCATGTCGCTCTCCCTTGTTGTCGTCCCCTTGGGACGGGTTGCTATTCCGCCGCGCGGCCGATCCGCGCGGCGCCGAGCCGCGCGAGCTCGGCATCGAGCCGCCGTTCCCGCGCGGCGGCGTCGCGCAAGGCTTCCGCAAGGACAGCCTTCGGGTCGTCCGCCAGTTCCGGCACCACCGCCAGGATCGCGCGGCGGCGCTCGTGCTGCCGCTGCGCCACCGGCAACGGCTCGAGCGCCGCATTCAGCGCGACGGCGCGCCGGTCGTCGAATACGCGCTCCCACGCCGTCCGCTCCGGTCCGAAGGAGAAGGCCTCGGCCGGCCGCGCGGGCACGGCGTGGCGGCGGGCCTGGGTCGCGGCCGCGTCGAGGCGTTCCTCGCGGATGACCACGCCATAGACTCGGGCCGCTGCCTCGGCGCTGACGAAGCCGCGCGACACGTCGGCCACTACCGCCTGCGGATCGCGCTCGAGCGGATCGCCCCAGCCGCCGCCGCCGGGTGTCATCACCGTCACCACGTCACCCGCCTTCAGGTCCAGCATGTCGATCTTGCCGAGCTCGCGCTCGCCGGGACGGCCCATGTCGAGCACCGTGCGCGCCGGCGCCCCAGGCTGGCCGCCGGCGACGCCATAGGGCTGGAAGCGGAAGCGCTCCATGCCGCGGCCCAGGATCGACGCGCCCTCGCTCAGCACGCGGAAGGTCAGCACGAGACCGTTGCCGCCGCGCCATTGCCCGGCGCCGCCGGAATCGGGCCGCACGGCGTAGTCGAGCACCTCGATGGCGGCGTCGGCTTCGACCGTCTCCAGCGGGTTGTTCGCCAGGTTGGAGATGCTGCTGTCGCGCCCGTCGACGCCGTCATGGCCCTTGCGCGCGCCCATGCCGCCGATCATCGGCTCGATCACGATCACGTTGCGCTGGCCGGTGGCGCCGGTCGCCTCGGCCAGCACCACGGGAATGGTGACGCCGCCGTTGCAGGCCGGCACGATGTCCGGGGCCGCCTTGGCGAGCGCGCCGTTCAAGGCGTCGTTGACCCTGATGGCGGCCGCGTGCCGGACGCCGGTGGCGGCCGGGAACTCGGGGTTCACGATGCTGCCGCTGGGCGCGGTCACGTGCACGGGATGGAACAGGCCCTCGTTCAGCGGGATGCCGCGATCCATCGTGCAGACGAAATGCACGAGCTTGAGCGTGAGCCACGGATGCCGCTTGCCGCCCGTGGGAATATTGTAGGCAGCCATCACCTGCGGATCGGTGCCGGTGTAGTCGACCTGGGCCTCGCCGTCGCGGATGGTCACCGCTACGCGCACGCGCAAGGGGATGCCCGTGGCGAGGTCGTCGTCGAGATAGTCCCAGAACTCGTAGCGCCCGTCGGCCAGACGGCGCAGCGCGTCGCGCGCCCGGCGCGCGGTGTAGACGACGATGTCCTCCTGGGCCTGCAGGAACACGTCGAGCCCGTGCTGCCCGATCATCTCGTCGACGCGGCGCCGGCCGACCTCGAGGGCGGCGAGCATCGCGCGGATGTCGCCGAGATTGGTTTCGGGCGTGCGGCAGTTCGCGAGGAACAAGGTCAGGAAGTCCGGATTCAGCTCGCTGCCGCGGCGCAGCTTCATCGGCGGGATCAGGAATCCTTCCTGGTACACTTCGCGGCTGCGCGGCGAGATGCTCGACGGAACGGCGCCGCCGACGTCGCTGATATGGATGAAGGACCAGCCGTAGCAGACGATCCGCCCCTGGTGGAAATAGGGCTGGATCAGGTGCACGTCCGGCGTGTGCGTCGCGAGGCCCTCCGAGGCGTATGGGTGGTTGGTGATGATCACGTCGCCCGGCGCGAGCTCCTTGACGGCGCGGATGGAGGGACCGCAATCCAGGTCGATGAAGCCGGACACGCCGATCGCGGCCGGATAGGCGAAGAACTTGCCGTCGGGCTTGACCAGCGCGGTGCCGAAGTCCGCCGTCTCCTTCACGTACAGCGTGCGGCCGGTGCGCTGCAGCGCGTAGCCCATCTCCTCGGCCGTCGCGATGGCCTTGTTGGAGAGGATCTCCAGCAGCACCGGGTCGGTTCGCATCGTTGTCACCGCTTCTCGCTCAATCGCGCGTGATGTGGATGTTGTCGGCGTCATCGACCTTCGCCCGCCACCCCGGCAGGACCCAGGTCGTGGTGTCTTCCTGCTCGACCAGCGCCGGGCCGGCGAACGTCGCCCCGGGAGCAAGCGCCGTGCGGCGATAGACCCGGGCCTCGACCCAGCCGCCGCGGCGGAACACCCGGCGCCGGCCATGCGGCTCGGGCGCGCCGGCGGTCGGCGCGCGGCGGGGCGCTGCGACCGGCGGCACCTTGCCGGCGATGCCGAGCCGGATCGTGGTGATCTCGATCGGACTGGCGGCGTCGCGGAACCCGTAGACCCGCTCGTGCGCCTCGTGGAACAGTTCGGCGATCGCCGCGGCATCGACCTCACCCGTCATCGCCGGCAGCACGACCGGCAGTTCGTAGGCCTGGCCGGCGTAGCGCATGTCGGCGCCGTAGCGCATGCGGGTGGCGCCGACGATATCGCCCTCGTGGTCGAGCCAGGCGCGCGCCTCCGCCGCCAGCTCGCCGAACAGCTCGCAAAGCCGGCGCGCGAGGCCGGCGTCCAGGCGGCTCCGCACGGTGCGCACGTAGTCGCGCTTGATGTCGGCGAGGATGGCGCCCATGGCGCAGAACGTGCCGGGCGCAGGCGGCACGACGATCGTGTCGAGGCGCGCCTCTTCCGCCAACAGGTTGCTGTGCGTCGGTCCGGCGCCGCCGAACGGCACGAGCGCGAAGCGGCGCGGATCGAGCCCGCGCTGCGCCAGTCCCTTGAACAGCTCGGTCGCCATGCGGGCCGTGGCGACGGCCAGCGCCGACTCGGCCGCGCGGGCTGCCGCGTCAGGTCCCTCGACGCCGATCGCCCCGGCGACGCGGTCGAGCGCGGCGACGGCCGCGTCGCGGTCGAGTGTCATGCGCCCGCCGAGGAACGCCGCCGGGTCGATGATGCCGGTCGCGACGTAGCAATCGGTCACGGTCGGCTGCGTGCCGCCGCGCCGGTAGCAGATCGGCCCGGGATCGGCGCCGGCGCTGTCGGGCCCGACCTTCAGCACGCCCTGGGGATCGACCCACACCAGCGAACCGCCGCCGGCGCCGATCGAGGACACGTTGACGACCGGCAGCACCAGCGGGAAATCCCCGATCATTGTCCGCGTCGTGTATTCCGGCTCGCCGCCCTCCGAGACGGCGATGTCGCTGCTGGTCCCGCCCATGTCGAAGGTGATGATGCGCGGTCGGTCCGCCAGGGCGGAGGTGCGCGCGGCGGCCACGACGCCCGAGGCCGGTCCCGACATCGCCGTCTCGATCGGTCGCGCCCGTGCGCTCTCGAGGCTGAGCGAACCGCCGTTCGACGCCGTGATGTAGAGCGGTGCGCGCACGCCGATGCGGTCCATGCGCTCGCGCAGCGTGGTGTAGTAGCGGTCCAGCAACGGATGGATGTAGGCATTGAGCGTCGCCACGAGCGCGCGTTCGTACTCGCGGATCTCGGGCCAGACCTCGGCCGAGCAGCTCACCAGGACGCCGGGCAGGCGTGCGCCGAGGCCGTCGGCGACGCGGCGCTCCAGCGCGGGATCGGCATAGGAGTTGAGCAGCATCACTGCGACAGCCGACACCCCCGCCGCCGCGATGCGCTCGGCCAGGGCGGCGATCTCCGCGTCGGTCGGTTCGAGCGCCGCCGAGCCGTCGGCGCGGCCGCGCGCGGCGATCTCGAACGACAGGTTGCGCGGCACGAGCGGTTCCTCCTTGCCGGCGTGCAGGTCGTAGGAGGACGGCATGCGGCAGCGCGCGATCTCCAGCACGTCGCGGTTGCCGCGGCTGGTGACCAGCGCGACGCGCGCGCCGCGTCGCTGGATGATCGCGTTGACGCCGAGGGTCGTGCCGTGCACGACAAGCTCCACCTGAGCCGGGGTTTTCCGGGCGCGCTCGAGCAGACCCAGCATGCCGCGCTCGACCGCCAGCGACGGATCGGACGGCACGCTCGGCTCCTTGAAGTAGGTCAGCGCGCCGGTCCCCGTGTCCGTCAACACGAAGTCGGTGAAGGTGCCGCCGACATCGATGCCGACGCGGCAGCGCGCTGGCGCGGCGACCGCCGTCATGCCGCGTCCCCGTCGTCGGCCAGCGCGACGACGTTGTCCGGCGACCAGGTGACGTGAACGTCGCTGCCGGGCGGGAACACGCCCTGCCCGTCGGCGTCGATCGCCTGCTGGTAGACGAACAGAGGGTCGCCGCGGCCGGAAAGCCCGACCTGATAGGCGTGGTAGGTACCGCGGAACACGGAGTCGATCACCTTGGCCGTCACGCCGTCGAGCTCGCGTCCCAGCGCCGCCGGCGCCGTGCGGGTGAGGCGCATCTTCTCCGGCCGGATCGCGACCAGCGCTTGCTCACCCGGCTTCGGCTCCGCGCCGTTGCGCGCGACCCGCAGCACGATGGGCGGCGCGCCGTCACGCGCCACCTCGAGGCGGAGCCCGGTGCCGTTGGCGCTGCGCGCCGCGTGTCCGCGGAACAGGTTGGAGGTGCCGAGAAACTCGGAAACGAAACGCGTACGCGGATGCTCGTATACCTCGGTCGGCGTGCCGTATTGCAGGATCGACCCGTGGTTCATGACGGCGACGCGATCGCTCATGGTCAGAGCTTCCTCCTGGTCGTGCGTCACCAGGATCGTCGTGGTGCCGAGGCTCTGCTGGATGCGGCGCAGCTCGAACTGCATGCTCTCGCGCAGGTTCTTGTCGAGCGCGCCGAGCGGCTCGTCGAGCAGCAGGACCGAAGGATTGGTGATGAGAGAGCGGGCGAGCGCAACGCGCTGCTGCTGGCCGCCCGAGAGCTGGTGCGCGAAGCGGTCCTCGAAACCGGGCAGCCGCACCAGCTCCAGGATCGAGCGCACGCGGCGGCGCGCCTCGTCGCGCCCGATGCCCGCGATCTTCAGGCCGAAGGCGACGTTCTCGCCGACGGTCATGTGCGGGAACAGGCTGTAGTTCTGGAACACCATGCCGAGCCGCCGCCGGTTCGGCGGCAGGTCGCCGACGTCCTGGCCTCCGATCACGATGCGGCCGGTATCGGGCGCCTCGAACCCGGCGATCAGCCGCAGCGTGGTCGTCTTGCCGCAGCCGGAGGGACCGAGCAGAGAGACCAGGAGCCCCGCTTCGACGGCAAGCGACGAGGGCCGCAGCGCCGCGACGCTGCCGAAACTCTTGCTCACCTCCTCGAGCCGCAAGTCGACCGAGGTGCGAGCGGCCGCAGCGTCCGTCTGCAACATCGCCGCGCCGATCCAACCCCCACAGACTCGTGCGGCCGTTCGATGCCGCGTCGTTCTTCGATTGCGAAAGTCTGAACGATGCTGTAAGCGCGGTCAATGCGATCGGGCGGGACTTTGGCCGAGGCGCGAGCGTTCAGGATGATGAACCCGTGACGTTTTCGCTGGTGGCGCGATGCGCGCGGACGGGCATGATCGGCGTGGCGCTTTCCTCCTCCGCCGTCGTTGTCGCGAGCCGCTGCGCTTGGGCGGCGGCCGGTGTCGGCGCCGTCGCCACGCTGCACATCACCGATCCGCGCCTGGGATCGCTGGGGCTCGACCTGCTGGGACGCGGCTACGACGCGCCGACGGCGCGCGATGCGCTGGTTGCGGCGGCCGGAGCGCAGGCGCCCTGGCGTCAGCTTGCGGTCATCGATCGCGCCGGGCGCACGGCCTGTTTCACCGGCGCGCGCTGCGGTCCGGTGAGTGCGACCGCCGAAGGTAGAGACTGCGCGTCGGGCTGCAACGTCGTGGCGAACGACGGCGTGCCGCGCGCCATGGTCGCAGCCTTCGAGGCGACCGGGCCGGAGCTCCATCTCGCGGAACGGCTGCTGCGCGCGCTGGAGGCCGGGCTTGCCGCCGGCGGCGAGTACATGGAGGAGCGCGCGGCCGGATTGAAGGTGGCCGACCGCGAGGTGTGGCCGGTGGTCGACCTGCGCGTCGACTGGCACGAGCGGCCGGTCGCGGAACTGCGGCGGATATGGACCGGCTACGAGCCGCACATGACGAGCTACGTCGCGCGCGCCCTTGATCCCGACCGCGCGCCGCCGATCGTGCTGGCCGGCGCCCGGCGCAAGGCTTAAGCGACCGGCGCGGGCTGGCGTCGGCGCACGATATAGAGACCGCTGGCGATCACGACCGCTGCGCCGAGCGCGAGATTGACGCCCGGCCGTTCGCCCCAAATCGCGTAGCCGAACAGCACGCCCCAGAAGATCGCGGTGTAGTCGATCGTCGCGACCGTCGGCGCCGGCGCCAGGCGGTAGGCCTGGGTCAGCACCAGGTGTGCCGACCCGCCCATCACGCCGAGCGCGACAAGAAACGGCCAGTCGCCCGTCTCCGGCGTACGCCAGTCCAGCGGCGCGAGGCAGGCGGTGCCGATGATCAGCGCGACCGTGTAGTAGAAGACGATCGTGGCGGTACGGTGATGGCGCCCCAAACGGCGCAGCAGGATCAGCGTGCAGCCGATCAGCCCGTTGCCCACGAGGCAGACCAGCGCCGGCACGAGATCGGAGCGTCCGGTCGGCGGCGCGATGATCATCACGCCGAGGAAACCCGCGGCGACCGCGATCCAGCCGCGCAGGCCGACGCGTTCGCCGAGGAACGGGGCGGCCAGTGCCGTCACCCATAGCGGCACCGTGAAGGAGATCGCGACGGAATCCGCCAGCGGCAGGTTGGCGACGCCATAGAAGACCATCACCATGCCAGCGACGCCGATCACACCGCGCAGGATCATCCCACCGAGCCAGGTCGGCCGCTCGAAGGACGCCCGGCCGTCCGCCAGCAGCAGCGGCAGGATCGGCAGCAGCGCGAAGGTCGCGCGGAAGAAGGCGAGCTGCGTGACCGCGTAGCCGGCGCTGGTCCATTTGACCAGCGCGCCCAGGGCGGAGAACAGGAAGACGGCGAAGACGGCCCAGAGCACGCCGTGGACGATGCTGTCGCCGGCGGGCGCGGGCGCGCTCACGCGGCAGCCGCGCGTCGCGACCGGAACTCGTCGACCGCCTCGTCCATGCGCAGGAACACGGCTTCGCTTTCCTGCATCCGCCGGATCAGCAGCTCGAGCATCATGATGCGGTGGCCGCGGCCGATGACGAAGGGATGGAAGGTGTAGGTCAGCACGCCCCAGTCCGTGGTTTCGACCATGTAGACGAAGTCGTCGAGCCAGTTGTCCATGACCGCGCGCGCCGACATCAGGCCGGGCTGCAGGCTGTTGGGAAGGCGCAGGTACTCGAAATGGGGGAAGTCGTCGAGCGACCAGCTGATCGGCATCTCGACGAGGTCCGTCGGCCGGCCGAAGCGCGGCGGCCGGTCGGGGGCGATGACGTCGCCCTGCCGCGCGTAGTAGGGCAAATGGTCGTGACCCATCAGGCTGCTGTCGTACCCGAAGCCGTGCTGCAGCAGGAGCTCGATCGAGTGCGGGCTCAGCTCCCACGAGGGCGAGCGATAGCCGCGCGCCTGCCGGCCGGTCAGCCGGGCGATCGCCTCGTTGCCGCGCACGAGCTCCGCCTCCTCGTCGGCGCGGCCGATCGTGTTCGGCGGGCGGTGCGTATAGCCGTGATGCGCCATCTCGTGGCCCTCGTCGACCACCCGGCGCGCCATGTCGGGATAGGTGTCGATCTCGACGCCGGGCGTGAACCAGGTCGAGCGGACGCCGTAGCGATTGAACAGCCGAAGCAGGCGGTCGGCGCCCACCAGCGAAAACTCGCCGCGCGAGAGCGCGGACGGCGAGACGAGGCCGCGCGCGACGAACGGCGACATGGCGTCGAAGTCGACGGTCAGGCAGACGATGTGACGGGGCATCGGCCGAACCTCCGCGATCGGGGCGATATCCTACGCTACACGGCGGCGGCGGTGGGGTTCAAATCGGGGGATGGCGGCGGCTCGGGCGGTGTGGGTGTCGCGAACGTGAGTCTGCTTCTCACCCGAGGCGGACTTGCGGGACTGGCCACCCTAGGGCGATGCCTGCAGAGCATCCGCGCCTTTGCGCCGCGAGGCCATGGATAGAGCAAGGCCGGCCAGAACCAGTATCACTCCGGCAACGAAGAGAAATCCGAGCCTGTCACCGAACATCACAGATGAAGCGACGATGCCCACTATCGGCTGGAGGTATTGCACGCTGGCTGCGGTGCGAGCCGGGACTATGCGTAGCAGATGGAGCCACACGAAGAGGCCCGCTGCTGTCACCACGACGCCAAGGTATACTGCGGCCCCGACGGCCTCGGCGGTGATGTGGAACGGAACCCGCCACATCTCCCAGCCTGCCCACGGCAACAACACTGCCAACCCGAAGAAGGTGCTCCAAGCCGCCACGGTGGCGGTGCCATACGTGTTCGTGAGTTCGACGCTCCAGACGTAATAGAAAGCGACCGCGAGCGCGGAGAGCAGCATGAGACCGACACCGGCCGCGGTGGTTTCGGACGCCGTGCCCGCCTCGCCGCCATTTCCAGACGCGACCAGCGCGATTCCGACGAAAGCTGCCAGCAGCCCCGATGCTTGCCGACCGGACACGGCCTGTTTCAGGCGCAGCGCGGCGAAGATGACGACGAAGACCGGAATGGTTGCGGAGATGACGGTGCCGACAGATGCCGACGTGCCGACCACGCCCAGTGTTTGCGCGACCTGGCCTACGCCAATGCCGAGGATTCCAAGCGCGGCCACGTGCGGGAAGGCCCGCCACGGAAGCCGCTGCCTTCCCACAACGAAAAGGAACAGCAGTGGCACGGCGACCGCGAACCGCAACGCCGTCAGCGTCAACGGCGGCATTGTCACCAGGCCGAGCTTCGTTACCGGGATCGAGAGCCCCCACATGACGGCGAGCAGCAGCATAGCCCCGACGCTTCGCATGGAAGGGCTTGCGTCGCGTTGGACGAGGCTTGGCAGTGAGGGATCGGGCCGCGTGGCCGCGGCGCCTTCGCTCGACATGAAGACGACCAGAACTGAAACTATGGGCTATCGTAGCACGGCGGCCCCTCGCTGCCAGCAGCAACGTCGCCGCTGCGGCTGCAATGTCGGGCCAGATCTTGGATCGCCGTTTGCTGTTCGGCGCGATCCTCGTCTTGGTCGGCCGCGCTCTCGCGATGACCGCTTGAAGAGGGGTGGAAGAAACCGGTTGCAGCTGGTGCGATCCCGGGCGCGCAATGGCGGAGACTGCCTTGTCCCGCCCGCCTGTTCGCCAGTCCGCTCCCCGCACCGGGCCGACGTCGCCAGCGGCTCCCACGCTCTTGCATGCGATCTCCGCTCCAAGTCGGCCCGCCCCGCACGGCGCAACACCGCGGTAGCGCGGGGCTACGCGCCCGGCCGCTCCGCCAGGAACTTGACCAGTGCGTCCTTGACCGCGCGGATGTGGCGCCGCAGCGTCGCGGCGGCGGCGGCGAAGTCGCCCTTGCGGCACAGCGTGACGATCTCGTCGTGCTCGCGCTCGGCGCGCTCGAGGTCGTGGGTCAGGATCAGCTGCAGCCGGGTGAACCGGTCCGACGTATTGAGCAGCTTGTCGACGATCGCCTGGATCTGCGGCCGCTCGGCGCGCGCATAGAGCTTGGCGTGCAGCAGCGTGTTGAGCTCGCCCCAGCGCTTGACGTTGTGATTGCGCAGTTCGTCCGAGTATTCCTGCAGCACGGCGTCGATCTGGCGGAAGTCGTCCTCGGTCAGGCGCGGCGCCGAGCGCTCGAGCAGCATCGGCTCCAGAACCTCGCGCAATTCGAAGGTTTCCTCGACGCTGGCCAGCGACGTGCCGGCGACGACGGCGCCCTTGTGGGGCTCGATCTTGACCAGGCCCTCGGCCTCGAGCTGCACCAGCGCCTCGCGTACCGGCGTGCGGCTGATGCCGAACTCGGCGGCGAGCAGGTCCTGGCGCAGCGGCTCGCCGTCCTTGAGCTGGCCATCGAAGATCTTGCGCCGGATCGCGTCCGCGGCCGAGGCGGCCACCGTGCGGTGCGAGAACGGCATGCTCGGGGTCCTGGGGGCGGAAATGCTCATGCCCTCGATCCGGAAGCGGGCGATGCCCTGCATAAGAGGTATGGACGCGCGGCTTATGGGCGCTTGCCTTGCAGCCCTGGTATCATGGCTACACGGCGTGCCGCAATATGCCGATTGGATATTGTATAAAATCGGCAGCCTTGCTATGGAGTCGCAACTTCGGCGCGGGGGCGCATGATCGATCGGGGAAAACGGCAGCAGCAGCGCGGGGCGCGCCGTGGCGGCGCACGGGCCCCGGTCGCGCGCGACCGTCGAGACCCGGCATGACCTCGCAAGGCGCCGTGTACAGCCGCACGCTCGGGCGCTGGGCGCTCAACGGCGCCGCCGGCGCCGTGCTGGGTTTCATCCTGCTGCCGCTGTTCTTCGTCACCTGGCTTGCCTTCTTCCGCCAGGAGATCCCGTCGTTTCCGCCCGACGGCTACAGCCTGCGCTGGTTCGCCTCGATCTGGAACAACCCGAAGTTCTTCGACGGCTTCCTGCTCAGCCTGCAGGTCGCGGTGACGGCCATGGTCGTGGGCCTGTCGATCGGCGTGCCGGCGGCGCTGTGCGTGTCGCGCTTCCGCTTTCCCGGCCGCGAAGCGCTCAACAGCCTGCTGCTGATGCCGCTGGTCGTGCCGGGCATCGTGCTCGGCACCTCGATCTACGTGTTCCACGTCGAAGTCACGATCTGGACCGAACTGCCGATCCTCGGCTCGATCGCCGGCCTTGTCGCCGGCCACATCCTGCTGGTCATTCCCTGGTGCGTGCGCCTGGTGACGGCGAGCCTCGCCGGCTTCGACCGCAGCATCGAGGAGGCGGCGCAGAATCTCGGGGCCACGCCGGTTCGGACCTTCTTCCGCGTGACGCTGCCGACCATCCGCCCGGGCATCGTCGCGGCGGCGCTGTTCGGCTTCGTCGTCTCGTTCGGCAATCTCGAGATGACGCTGTTTTTGGTCGGCGCCGGCCGCACCACGCTGCCGATCGCGATCCTGCAGTACCTGGAATGGAAGATCGACCCGACCATCGCCGCGGTCTCCGTGCTGCAGATCGGGCTGATCGCGGGCGCGATGATCATTACAGACCGTTTCGTCAAGCTCTCGCGCGTGGTGTAGGGAAATGGCGCGGCTCGAACTGCAGCATCTTTCCAAGCATTTCGGCCCGACGGTCGCGGTCAGCGACGTCACGCTCGACATCGCCGACGGCGAGTTCGTCGTGCTGCTGGGGCCGAGCGGCTGCGGCAAGACCACGACCTTGCGCATGATCGCCGGATTCGTCGCGCCAACCGGCGGGCGCGTACGCCTGGGCGGGCGCGAGGTCACGGCGCTGCCGCCGTGGAAGCGCAACGCCGGGATGGTATTCCAGAGCTATGCCTTGTTCCCGCACCTGACCGTGGCGGAGAACGTCGCCTTCGGCCTCGAGATGCGCAAGATCGCGCCGGCCGAGACCAAGCCGCGCGTCGCCGAGGCGCTGCGCATGGTCCGGCTCGACGGCTTCGCCGAGCGCCTGCCGCGCCAGCTCTCGGGTGGGCAGCAGCAGCGCGTGGCGCTGGCGCGCGCGCTCGCCATCCGGCCCGACGTGCTGCTGCTGGACGAGCCGCTGTCGAACCTCGACGCCAAGCTGCGCGAGACGGTGCGCGTGGAGATCCGCGAGCTGCAGCGCCAGCTCGGCATCACCACGGTGATGGTGACGCACGACCAGGAAGAGGCGCTGATCATGGCCGACCGGCTGGTGGTCATGTCCGAGGGCGAGGTGCGTCAGGTCGGCTCGCAGCGCGACCTCTACGAGCGGCCGGCCGACCGCTTCGTCGCCGGCTTCGTCGGCCGCAGCAACATCCTGCCGGGCAAGGTGGTCGGCCCTGGCCAGTTCGAGACGGCGGGCGGCCTCAAGATCGCCTGCGCCGGCGGCCAGGCCGGCCCGGCGGTGATCGCGCTCCGGCCCGAGCGGCTGGCGCTCGGTCCCGCGGCGCAGGGCCTGCCCAACCGCCTGCCGGGTACGGTGGAGTTCGTCTCCTATCTCGGCGCCAACATCGACGTGCACGTGCGCGTCTCGGCGGCCGATCGCGTCGTGGTCAGCCAGCCGAACCGCGCCGACGGGAGACTGCCGAGCGAGGGCGACAAGGTCGAGGTCGGCTGGCCGTCCGAGGCCGGCGTCGTGTTTGCGGAGGAGGCCGGCAGGCCGCAGGCCTGACGCGCCGGATGCGTTCGACAACGGCTCAAACAGGAGGAGAGACACGATGACCAAACGTCTGGGGACACCCACCATCATCACCCGCCGCGAGGCGCTCAAGGGCGGCGCCGCGGCCGTTGCCGGCGCGAGCGCGCTCGGCATCTTCGGGCCGACCGGCCAAGCCTGGTCGCAGAGCAAGAAAGTTGTGCTCGGCACCTGGGGCGGCGACTATTCCAAGCTGCTCGCCAAGAACATCTCCAACCCGCTGATGGCGCCGAAGGGCTGGGAGATGGTGCACGACGATCTCGGCAGCCAGCAGCGCAAGACCAAGGTTCAGGCCGAGGCGCGTCTGCCCAAGGGCACGTCCGACATCCAGGCGCTCGCCGACACCGACATCGGCGAGCTGACCGAGCTCGGGCTCCTGGAGAAGCTCGACCCGGCGAAGATGCCGAACTCCAAGAACATCCTGAAGAACTTCAGCATCGACAAGGGCTCGTACATCTCGCCGCACATCTACAGCGGCAAGGTCGTGCTCTACAACCCGAAGCTGATCCCGACGCCGCCGACCAAGATCGTCGATCTGTGGGACCCGAAGCACCAGGGCAAGGTCGGCGTGATCGACATCCAGTTCAACTACACGACCATGGCTGCGGCGCTGGCCGGCGGCGGCAAGACCGGTGACTTCGAGACCGCCAAGAAGATGCTGCTGGAGCTGAAGAAGCTGAAGCCGCGGATCTACCCGACCAACGAGGCGCTGGCACAAGGGCTCAAGACCGAGGAGATCGGGCTCTGCATCATGTGGAAGGCGCGCGCGGTGCAGTGGCAGAACGCCGGCATCCCGGTGCAGACGATCGCGCCCAAGGACGGCATCATCACCTACATGTCGGGCTTCACCATCCCAAAGAACGCGCCGAACAAGGAAGGCGCCTATGCCTTCCTCAACTCGGCGCTCGAGCCATCGGCGCAGGAGGCCTTCGCCGTCGACATGGGCTACAACCCGGTCGTCAGCAACGCCAAGGTCGACCCCGAACTCAGGAAGCGCATCGGCTTCTCCGAGGAAGAGGCGGCCTTGCTGGTCAACCCGGACCTGGAGTTCCTCACCAAGAAGGGCCCGGACCTGCGCGACTTCTGGGACAAGCAGTTCAAGGCCTAGCAGCGCGAAGGTCCGAACAGTGCCCGACGGGACGATATTTCAGTTCCCCCTCCCTCCTGAGCTCTTGTCGAAGGGGCGGGAGGGGGACTGGGGGAGGGGTTTCCGCGCGGTAGCGCGGGAACACTCTTTCCACGTCGGGCACGACGTGCCTCGCGGTAACATACCCCTTCCCCTAACCCTCTCCCGCAAGGGGAGGGGGGACAGGACGGAGGCATGACCGCGTCCGCCACGGCCGGCACGTTGCAGTCGCTCGCCGCGCGCGAAATGCGCGGCGGGCGGCTGTCGACCGCCGGACTCTTGATCGGGCCGGCGACGATCTTCGTCACGGTCGGACTGCTGCTGCCGATCCTGTTCCTGTTCCGCTACAGCCTGAACGACTTCAAGCCCGGCGTGCTGATGATCGACGCGTTCACGATCAAGCAGTACGTCTTGTTCTTTACCGATCCGTATTTCCTCGCCGCGTTCTATCGCACGCTGCGCGTCGCCGTGATCGTCACCGCGATCTGCGTGGTCCTTGCGTTTCCGCTCGCCTACGTGATCGCGCGGACGCAGAGCCGGTACAAGCACCTGCTGATCATGCTGGTCGTGCTGCCGCTGTTCGTCGGCAACGCGGTGCGCGCGGCCGGATGGATGACCCTGTTCGGCAACAAGGGCTTTCTCAACGTCAGCCTGCAGTGGCTCGGGTTGATCGGCGAGCCGTTGACCATCATGTTCACCGAGACCGCCGTCATCGTCGGCATCCTGGCCGTGAACCTGCCCTATGTCGTGCTGACGCTGCAGAGCGTGATCGAGGGCATCGACCGCGCGGTCGAGGAGGCGGCCTTCAGCCTGGGCGCCGGCCCCTGGACCATGTTCCGCCGCGTGCTGCTGCCGCTGGCACTGCCCGGCTTCGTCGCCGGCGGAATCTTCTGCTTCATCCTCACGATGAACGCCTATGCCACGCCGGTGCTGCTGGGCGGGCCGCAGTTCGTCATGATGGGGCCGCTCGTCTACATCCAGTTCGCGATCAAGAGCAACTGGCCGCTCGGCAGCGCCGTCGCCTTCATCCTCATGTCGGCGACGCTCGTGCTCACGGCCGCCGCCAACCTCATGGTGCAGCGGCGCTATCGGCGGTAACCGGTCGGCGCCGTGATTTCGGAGCGATACGGCGCGCCCCGTGCGCGCCCGTGAAGGGGAGAGAATGACCTTGGCGAGCGCGGTACAGGGGATTCAGGCGAGCCTCCTAAGCAGCCTGGACTGGCGTCTGATCGGCCCGCATCGCGGCGGGCGCGTGGTGGCCGTCGCCGGCTGCCCGGCGGATCCTGCCACCTTCTATTTCGGCGCCTGTGCCGGCGGCGTGTGGAAGACGACCGACGCCGGGCAGACCTGGCTCTGCATGACCGACGGGTTCTTCCGTACCGCGGCGGTCGGCGCGATCGCCGTAGCGCCCTCGGCGCCCAATGTCATCTATGCCGGCACCGGCGAGGCCTGCATCCGCAACGACGTGTCGCACGGCGACGGCGTCTACAAGTCGGTCGACGGGGCCAAGACCTGGACCCATCTCGGCCTCGACGACACGCGCCATATTGGCCGCATCGTCGTGCATCCGGCCGACCCGGATCTCGTCTATGTCGCGGCGCTGGGCCATGCCTGGGGCCGCAACCGGCAGCGCGGCGTGTTCCGCTCGAAGGACGGCGGCAGGACCTGGGAGAACGTGCTCTACAAGAGCGACCGCGCCGGCTCGCACGACATCGCGCTCGACCCGGTCAACCCGAACATCCTCTACGCGCCGATCTGGCAGGCGCAGCGCTATCCGCACGTGCTGATCAGCGGCGGCGAGGAATGCGGGCTGTGGCGCTCGACCGACGGCGGCGACACCTGGACTGACATCTCGCGCGCGTCCGGCCTGCCCAAGGGCCTGCTCGGCAAGATCGGCGTCGCCGTCTCGCCCGAGCCGGTCGGCGGGCGCGGCTATGGCCGCGTCTGGGCGCTGGTCGAGGCCGACGACGGCGCCATGTTCCGCTCCGACGACGGCGGGCGGAGCTTCGAGCGCGCGTCCGAGTTCTCCGGCCTGCGCACGCGGCCCTGGTACTACATGCACGTGACCGCCGATCCGCAGGACCCCGACACGGTCTATGTGCAGAACTACCGTCTGTGGAAGTCGATCGACGCCGGCAGGACCTTCCTGCAGGTGCCGACGCCGCATGGCGACGACCATGCGCTGTGGATCGACCCGAAGAATCCGAAGCGCATGATCGAGGGCAACGACGGTGGCGCCTGTGTCAGTTTCACCGGCGGCCAGTCCTGGTCGTCGATCTACAACCAGCCGACCGCGCAGCTCTACCACGTCACCACCGACAGCCGGTTCCCCTACCGCGTCTACGCCTCGCAGCAGGACAACACCGCGATCAGCATCCCCAGCGCCTCGCCGATCGGGGCGATCACCGAGCGCGACTGGATCAAGCCGGGCGGCGGCGAGAGCGGCTACATCGCCATCAAGCACGACAACCCCGATCTGGTGGTCGCCTCCGGTCCGATCGGGCGGCGCTGCACCAACGACGTCATGTACCTGTTCGACCACAAGACGGGACAGGACTGGCAGAACACGGTCTGGCCCGAACTCTACGGCTGGGGCGTCGGCGCCGACGCGCTGAAGTACCGCTTCAACTGGACCTTCCCGATCCACTACAGCCGGCACGATCCCGACGTGCTGTGGGTCTGCTCGCAGCACCTGCATCGCTCGCGCGACAACGGGGCGTGCTGGGAGGTGGTGAGCCCCGACCTGACGCGCAACGACAGGTCGCGGCTCGGCCCCTCGGGCGGGCCGATCACGCGCGACAACACCGGCGCCGAGGTCTATTGCACGATCTTCGCGCTGGCCGAATCGCCGCAGCGGCGCAACTGGCTATGGTGCGGCACGGACGACGGGCTCGTGCACCGCTCCAGGGACGGCGGCAAGCGCTGGGACGACATCACGCCCGACGGCAGGAACGCGAAGGTCGAGGGCGCCAGGGCCAACGCGCTGCCCGAATGGGCGTTGATCAGCATCGTCGAGGCCTCGCCGCATCACCAGGACGCCTGCTACATCGCCGCGACGCGCTACAAGCTCGACGACACCAGGCCCTATCTCTACAAGACCGCGGACGGCGGCAAGAGCTGGACGAAGATCGTCTCCGGCATTCCCGACGGCGAATTCACGCGCACGATCCGCGAGGACCCCAGCCGCCGCGGCCTGCTCTATTGCGGCACCGAGACCGGCATCTACGTCTCGTTCGACGACGGCGGCCAGTGGCACCGCCTGGGCGGCAACCTGCCGGTGGCGCCGATCTACGACCTCGTGATCAAGGGCGTCGAGATGGTGGTGGCGACGCACGGAAGGTCGATCTGGATCCTCGACGACCTGACGCCGTTCCACCAGCTCTACGACCTGATCAAGGAAAAGAAGAGCGGCAAGCCGACGGCGCACCTGTTCCAGCCGCGCTCGCGCGTGCGCATGCGCGTGATCGGCGGCTTCGGCGGGGTCGCGGCGCAGGCGACCGCGTCGCGCGGTCCGGCCTGGCCGGGAATGATCAGCTATCCGCGCACCGGCACCAACGTGATCCGCGTGCTGCCGCTGAAGCAGCCGGACGGCAGCTACGACAACCTGCTGCTCGATTCCGGCAAGAACCCGCCCTACGGCGTGGTCGTGCAGTACTACCTGCCCGAAAAGCCGAAGGGCGGCGCGAGCCTGACCTTCCTCGACGAGAAGGGCAGGGAGCTGAGGCACTACGCCGATGTGCCCGCCGAGCCGGGCGTCAACCGCTTCCTGTGGAACCGGCGTCTCATTGGCGTACCCAATGTGCTGGCGAAGGACCTGGAGCCGTGGAACCGCGCCGACGGCGCCATGGTCGTGCCGGGCCGCTACGCGGTGCGCTTGGTGGTCGACGGCGCGAGCCAGACGCAGTCCTTCGAGATCGAGCGCGACCCGCGCGTCAGGACGAAGCTCGCCGACCTCAAGGCGCAGTTCATCTTCCTCGGCGAGATCATCGGCAGGCTCACCGCGGTCAACACGATGATCAACGACATCGACGCGCTGCTGGCGCAGACCGCGCTCGTCGGGCGCCGAGCCGGCGAGCGCGCCGCCGTGCGCGACGGGGCGGCCAAGCTCGCCGCCGAGCTGCGATCGATCCGGGGCGCCTTGATCGACGTGCACTATCCCGGCGCGCAGCTCTACGGCAGCGGCCTGCACGAGAAGCTCAACGCCCTGTTCGACACGGTCGACAGCGGCGACTTCGCCCCCGCGCAGCAGGCGCGCGACGTCTATGCCGTGCTGACCGCCGAGCTCGACGCCCTGACGGCGCGCTGGCAGCGCGTTCGCGAGAAGTCGCTGCCCGCCCTCAACGCTGCCATGGACCAGGCGGGCTTGGCGGCGGTCGGCTGATTCCCGATTCAAAGGAGGACTGGATGTTCACGCTGCTGAAGTCGCTCAAGGATCGCCAGGTCTGGCTCAGCGAGCCAGTCAGCTTCATCGCCGCGCTGGTGATCGCGGAGCTGTTCTACAAGTTCAAGAGCTTCCTGCTCGAGACCGGCGCGTTCCTGGCGACCTGGTTCGTGCTGGGCGCCATCATCCATATGGTGGCGAAGCTGGTCCTGCCGAGCCCGAGCCGCCGCTAGTCGACCCATGCCCAGGCCCGCGCGGCGGCTGCCGGCCGCCCGCTCGATGATCACGGCGCCGCAGCCGGAAGCGGTCGAGGCGGGATCGGAGATGCTCGGCGCCGGCGGCAACGCGCTGGACGCGGCGCTGGCTGCGGCGTTCACGCAGGGCGTGGTCGATCCGCTGATGAGCGGCATCGGCGGGCTCGGCAGCCTGCAGATCTACGATCCCAGGACGGGCGCCAATCTCGTGCTCGACGGGCTGTCCACCTGTCCCGGCAGCTCGAGGCCCGACATGTGGGCGCATCTGTTCGAGCGCGAATGCGCCGACGGCTACGGCTTCGTGCTCAAGGGCGGCGTCAACGAGCTTGGACGCACCGCGGTCACCACGCCGGGAATCCTGCGGGTGTTCGGCCTCGCCCATGCCCGGTTCGGCCGCAAGCCCTGGGGCCAGCTCTTCGACGCCGCTATCGCCGCGGCCGAGGAAGGCTGGATCGTGCGCCCGCATGTCTACACCATGTTCTCGCTCGACGAGGCTTGGCTCGGGCGCCTGCCTTATCGCGCGAAGCTCGCCTTCACGCCGGACGGCGCTCGGCTCTATCTGCGGCCGGACGGCACGCCCAAGCGGGTCGGCGACGCGGTGCGCAACCAGGAACTGGCGGAGACGCTCCGCGGCATCGCCCGCGACGGGGCGGAGAGCTTCTACACCGGCGCGATCGCCCGGCGCATCGTCGCGGACATGGAAGCAAACGGCGGGCCGCTGACTCTCGACGACCTGAGGAACTTCAAGCCCCGCACCGAAAAGCCGCTCAAGGTCGGCTATCGCGGCCGCGTCTTCGCCCTGCCGCCGCCGCCCGCCGGCGGCATCGTGGTGGCCGAGATGCTGCGCACCCTCGAGCATTTCGACCTCGTATCGCTCGGCCACAACAGCGCCGATTACATCCGTGTCGTCGCCGAGGCGATGAAGATCGCCGGGCGCGACAAGGAGAATCACATCGGCGACCCGGACTTCCAGCCGGCGCCGCTCGACCACCTGTTGTCCGACGGCTACGCCGCGCAATGCGCCGCCGGCATCAAGCGCGGCCACAAGGTCGACTTCGCGCGCATGACCGGCGATGCCAAGGGCACCACGACGGTCAGCTGCGTCGATGCCGACGGGATGGTCGTCTCGCTGACGCATACGCTCGGCACGCCCTCCGGCGTGATCGTGCCCGGCACCGGCTTCATGCTCAACGGCGCGATGAACTGGTACGACCCGCGGCCCGGCCGCGCCGGGTCGATCGCGCCGGGCAAGCGCCGCTTCTCGTCGCTGACCCCGACCATCGTGTTCGAGGGCGGCAAGCCGGTGGCGACCGTGTCGTCGCCCGGCGGCGCCTGGATCGGCGTCGCCATCCTGCAGGTCATCCTCAACGTGTTCGACTGGGGCATGACGATGCAGGAAGCCGTCGAGGCGCCGCGCTTCTCGGCCACCACCAACACGATCGACATCGGCAACCGCATCCCGCGCCGCGTCGAGCGCGAGCTTCAGGCGATGGGCTACAAGGTCAAGCGCTGGCCCGCGACCTTTCCCTTCGCGGCGCCGCACGGCATCACGATGTTCGACGGCATGCTCGAAGGCGGCGCCGACCCGCAGCGCGACGGGTATGTCGCCGGCGTGGCGTAGGGGTCAGTCCAGCTTCACGTTGTGGCGCGGGCGGCCCCAGTGGGCCGCGCGGGCGGCGGCGCGCTCGATGTCCTCCTCCAGCATCAGCCCGTCGGCGACGAGGCGGCGGGCGGCCTCGGTGATTGCGCGCACATAGACGTCCTTGCTGCCGTAGCGTTCGAACACCGAGCGGCGCGGGTCGCCGGTGCGCTCGCGCTCCTCCGGGGTGTCGGCAAAAGCGATCGTGCTGCCGACGATCGGCCCCATGGCGCCGAATCCCAGGCCCGGCGCGCGCATGTTCCAGCCGGCATAGGTGGCAAGCGGTGCCTGCACCATCGGCGCGCGGACGCCGGCGACGTCGTTGCCGTCCGGGTCGACCGCCGGCACCAGCACGGCATAGCGCTTGCCGGCGATCACCAAGGGCGGCTCCTTCGCGATCAGGCCACGGTCGATGTCGGGGCCGAAATCCAGCAGGTCGAGCTTGCTGGGGCCGCGCGGGATCACGGCGCCCGGGATGGCGGGGAACTGCTTGCGCCATTCCTCGGCCGCGACCAGCGTGCCGTCCGCCCGGCGCGGATGGCGGCCCGGCGGCGGCGCCTTGCCGGTCGTGGCCCAGCGGTCGAGGTTGTCGAGCGCGGCGCGGAACAGCATCGAGGTGACGACCACGTTGGCCGGATAGAGGCAGATGCCGCGCGGCGGCTCCTTCATCTGCGGGTCGGCATAGTGCTGCGAGCTCGCCCACATGTAGACGCGCACCGTGTCGGGCAGGGGGATGTCGCTGCCTTGCGTGTCGGTCACGACCAGCGAGCCGCGCCGCAGCCAGTACTCGGTCGCCGTGTCGGTGTGGATCACCAGCGGATCGGTCTCGGGCCGCTTCAGGATGGCGTCGGTGCGGCCGGTCAGGTGGTCGGTCGTGCGCGCGTAGGAGAAGGGGAAGCGGTCGACCGGCGTGAAGTGGTTCTCGTATTCCTGGCCGGGCAGCGGCATGATCGCGGCGAAGCGGTGGTTCATCCACATGCGGCCGCCGCCGGCGACATGGGGCATCACGCCGTCGAATACGCGTCGGCCGGCGGCATCGGCGTTGAATCCCAGGTAGACGAAGTCGCGGATGCAGCGCCCGGTCTGCGAACGGCCCCAGGCATAGGCCTTCTCGATCCCTCTCCCGAGCGGATTGCCGCTGTCGCCGTGCTTCAGGAAGCTGACGAAGTCGCGCACGGCCACGTGGCCGAGCCCGAGGATGATCGGGTCGCGCGCGGTGTAGACCAGCTCGTAGATCCAGCCCGGCTCGAAGCCCTTCTCGAGGTAGATGTAGTCGTCCACGGGGATGACGGCGCGCTCGCGCCCGCCGCCGTCGACGGTCGTGCCGTGCTCCAGCCGGGCGAAGGACCAGGCATCGGCCGGGATCGGCTCGCGCTTGCTGTCGGCGTAGCGCCGCCGCGTGAGCTGCGCCTTGGCCGTGTCGCGCGAGACCGTGGGATAGGAGCGCGCCGCCGCCTGGCCGCTCAGGGGCAGGGAGAAGACGTTCGGCTCGCTGACGATGTACTCGACGCGCACCGGGCCGGTGATCGTCTTGCCCTGGTCGGTCGCCACGGGCAGGTCGATCAGCACGCGGCCTTCGCCCGGCTGCAGGTCGCCCTGCCAGGCGAGCCATGCCACGGTGTAGCCGCGCCGCATCAGGAAGCCGTTGCCGGCATGCTCCGGCGCGCTCGGCGCGTTCGAGCCGATCGCGTCGTTGAAGAACTGCAGGCAGCGCTTGTTGCCGCGGTTGCCATAGTCGAAGAACACCCGGCGGTTGCCGCGCGCCATGTCGATCGGCTTCAGCAGCGCGAAATCGGCGGCGAAGCGCAGCTTGCCGTCCGCGCCCACCGGCGCGAAGGCGATGTCGGTCACCGCCTGCAGGTCGGGCGCCTTCGGGTCGAGCGCGTATTCCGCGCGCCCGGTCAGGTACTCGTAAGCGCCGCTATCGCCGAAGCCCTGGCCGTCGGCGAAGGCGGCGCGGGCGGTGACGGTGAGGGTGAGGGGCATCGAGTTTCCAAAGGAAGGATGATCCGCTCGTGCGGCGCCGTTCCCCCCTCACCCAACTGCGGGTAAGGCGCGGCCAAAAAGCCGCGCCTAACCCTTCGTATCCCTCTCCCCCCGCGAAGCGCGGGTGGCGAGGGTCAGATTCTCAAACCCCTCGCCCGCGCAGCGGGAGAGGGAGGGGCCCGCCGTTTCGGCGGGAGGGTGAGGGTCAAGCGCCACACATCGAACCGGATGCGTCAGGCCGACTTGGCGCGCTTCGGCTTCTCGAGCTTGGGCCGGTTGGCCAGCGCCTTCTTGACCACCGCCTCGACGCGGGCGCGCTCCTCGCCGGCCAAGGGCAGGCGCGGGGCGCGGCAGCGGTCGTTGGTGTCGATCACCAGCGCCTCGACCAGCTTGATGTTCTGCACCAGCTTGGTCGAGACATCGAGGTCGAGCAGCGGCTGGAACCAGCGATAGACCACGAGCGCCTCGTCCATGCGGCCGGCGCGCGCCAGGTTCCAAACCGCCATGGTCTCGTCGGGGAAGGCGCAGACGAGGCCCGCGACCCAGCCGACCGCGCCCATGGCGATGCTCTCCAGCGCCAGGTTGTCGACGCCGGTGAAGATGCGATAGCGGTCGCCCGTGAGGTTGATGATCTTGGTCACGCGGCGGACGTCGTCGGACGATTCCTTGACCGCGGCGAACAGCGGCTCGGAGGCGAGCTCGGCCAGCACCGGGGGCGTCAGGTCGACGCCGTAGGCCACCGGGTTGTTGTAGATCATGACCGGCAGGCCGCCGGCCTTCGCCACGGCACGGAAATGCGCCATCGTCTCGCGCGGGTCCGACTTGTAGGGCAGGCCGGGCAGCACCATGAAGCCGGCCGCGCCCGCCTTGGCGCCGGCCTCGGCCATCGCCTGCGCGCGCCTTGTCGAGCCGTCGCACACCGTCAGCAGCACGGGGATGCGGCCCTTGGCGACGCGCAGCGCCGTCTTCAGCACCTCGAGCTTCTCGTCGGGGTCGAGCGTCGAGGCCTCGCCGAGCGAGCCGCAGACGATCAGCCCATGCACGCCGGCGTCGACCTGAAGCGCGAAACAGCGCTCCATCTCGGCAATGTCCAGGCGATCGGTCGTCGTAAACTTGGTCGTCACCGCAGGGAATACGCCCTGCCACGCGCTCTTGGATGCCACGTTTCACCCCCTTGGGACGGCTGACTGGACGCATTATTAGCAAGATTGTCGATTTTATACAATATGCAATCTGACGGTCCGATTTCCGGACGAGCAACGGGTGGGGCTTGGACGCGGGTACCGACTAGAATCGCGCCAACGATCGGGAGGAAACCATGGACCAGCGCACCGAGCCGCCGTTCCGCGCCGATCATGTCGGCAGCCTGTTGCGCCCGCCAAAGCTGCTGGACGCGCGCGAGCGGCGCAAGCGCGGCGAGATCACGGCCGAGGCGCTGGCAGAGGTCGAGGACGCGGCGATCCGCGAGGTTGTCAGGTTGCAGGAGGACATCGGCCTCGACTCCGTCACCGACGGCGAGTTCCGCCGCACCTGGTGGCATCTCGACTTCCTCGAGAAGTTCGACAACGTCACGGTGATCCCGCCGCGCGTGAAAGTGAAGTTCCACACGCACGAAGGCGACATCGAGCTGGAGCCGCCCGGCCTGCGCGTCGACGGCAAGCTCGGCCGCGGCCGGCCGATCTTCGTCGACCATTTCCGCTTCGTGAGGGCTGCGACCGGAAAGACGGCCAAGCAGACCATCCCGTCGCCCAGCATGATGCACTTCCGCGGCGGCCGGAAGGCGATCAGCCGTGATGCCTATCCCGACATGGAGTCGTTCTACACCGATTTGGCGCGCGTCTACCGCGCGGAGGTGCGCGCGCTCGCCGACGCGGGCTGCAAGTACCTGCAGCTCGACGAGGTGAACCTCGCCTATCTCTGCGACCCGAAGCTGCGCGAACAGGTCCGCACGGGCATTGGCGAGGATCCGGCGACTCTGCCGCGCACCTACGGCAAGCTGATCAACGCGGTGATCGCCGGCCGGCCCGCGGACATGAAAGTCACCATGCATCTGTGCCGCGGCAACTTCCGGAGCGCCTGGGTCGCCGAAGGCGGCTACGAGCCGGTGGCGGACATCCTGTTCAACGAGATCGGCGTCGACGGGTATTTCCTGGAATATGACGACGCGCGCTCCGGCAGCTTCGAGCCGCTGCGCTTCGTGCCCAAGGGCAGGATCGTGGTGCTGGGCCTGGTCACGACCAAGCACGGCGCGCTCGAGAGCAAGGACCTGCTGAAGCGCCGCATCGACGAGGCGGCGCGCTACGTGCCGCTCGAGCAGCTCGCGCTCAGCCCGCAATGCGGCTTCTCCAGCACGGTCGAAGGCAACCGCATCACGCTCGACGAGGAAATCGCCAAGCTCAGGCTCGTGGTCGAGACGGCGCGCGAGGTCTGGGGCGGCTGACGGTCCGAAAGCGCGGCCCGCGGGGCCAGCCGGCAGCGACACCGTTGCGTCGCCCGCTGCGATCTGGCAGGAGCGGCCGCGGCCATGGGAGAATTCGATGCGGCGCAAGGCGGCGTTCTTCTACGACTATCCGGCCGGTGACGGCGACGTGTTCGGCCAGGGGCGGCGCGAGCGCATCGCGACGCTGGCCGAGCTCTATCCGCACATCGTCCATGCGGGCAACTTCGACCAGCACGCGTCCGGCATTTCCGAGGTCGAGGCGGTCTTCGCCACCTGGGGCATGATCCGCTTCGAGGAGCGGCATTTCCGCGCCATGCCCAGGCTGAAGGCCGTGTTCTACGCCGCCGGCAACGTCAAGGCCTTCGCCGAGCCGCTCGTCGCCCGCGGCGTCGTGCTGGTCAGCGCCTGGGAGGTCAACGCGATACCGGTCGCCGAGATGTGCCTGTCGCAGATCCTGCTGTCGCTGCGCGGCTATTTCCGCGCGGTGCGACAGTACCAGGCGCTGAAGAGCCTCGCGGCAAAGAGCTTCCACCGTACCGGGGTCAACGGCGAGACCATCGGCATGATCGGGATGGGCAAGATCGGCACGCGCCTGACGCGGCTGCTCAAGGCCTATCCGCTCGGGGTGATCGCGCACGACCCGCTCCTGACGGCCGAGCGGGCAACGGCGCTCGGCGTCGAGCGCGTGTCGCTCGACCAGGTGTTCCAGCGCTCGGCCGTCGTCTGCAACCACATCCCCGACCTGCCGGCGACGCTCGGCATACTGACGGCGCGGCACTTCCGCTCGATGCGCGAGGGCGCCACCTTCGTCAACACCGGCCGCGGCGCGCAGGTCGTGGAGAGCGACCTCGTTGCCGTGCTCGGCGAGCGCCCCGACCTGACGGCGCTGGTCGACGTCACCTGGCCCGAGCCGCCGCCGCCCGATTCGCCGCTCTGGACCCTGCCCAACCTCGTCATCAGCCCGCATATCGGCGGCACGATCGGCGACGAGGTCGTGCGCCTGGCCGACTGCGTCATCGACGAGTACGAGGCCTGGACCGACGGCCGCCCGCTGCGGCATCGGGTCACGGCCGAGGTGCTGGCGACGATGGGGTGAGCCGGCGGAAGCCTACCCGGAGCTCCGCAGCACCCGCTTGAGCCTGCGCAGCTGGCCGCCCACGGCGGCGCGGGCGGTGCGCTCGATCGCGCGGTAGCGCTGAACGATCTCGCGGCCGATCGGCGTCAAGCCCGAACCACCGCCCTTGGCGCCGCCATGCTGGGTGGCGACGACGGGGTCGCGGAAGGCCTGCTTCATGCCCTCGACCAGCAGCCAGGCGCGCCGGTACGAGACGCCCATGACCTTGGCCGCCGCGGTGATGGATCCGTGCCGCTCGATCAGCTCGAGCAGCTTGATCTTGCCGGGTCCGAGCGCGCCGTGCTCGCCGAAGGCAACGCGTACCATCAGCCGCAGGTCGTCTCCCGGCATGACAAGCTCGTCCGCGCCATCATCGAGCTGCGGCTTCCCGGCGGAACGTGGTGCGGGCATGTTCTCCCCACTGCGGCCCGAAATCCTACACCGTGGGCGGCGCTTCTGGAATGCCGCGGCCCTGCGGTCCAGCCGGGCTTGCTCGCGGCCGCCGGCTGGGCCACTGTGCGCGGCTCTCGAGTAGACAAGGCAGCGAGATGCCGATCCTGGCGGACAAGCGCGACCTCGATCCCATACAAGAGATCGGTCTGCGCCTCGGCGGCATGGCCGCTTCGGTGTTGACCTGGGGTGCGGCGATCCGCGGGCTGGTCGTGCCCTTGCGCAACGGAGCGCGGCGCGTCGTGCTGGGATTCGACGACCCGGACAGCTACCGTGGCAACCGTGCCAATCTCGGCGTCGTGGTCGGGCGTTGCGCCAACCGCATCGCCGGCGGCCGCTTCGTGCTGGACGGATGCGAATACCGCTTGGCGCTGAACGAAAAGGGCCGCACGCACCTGCACGGCGGATCGCCCGGCTTCGGCCATCGTCCGTGGCGGCTGATCGAGTCCGGCGCGGCGCATGTGCGGCTCGGCCTCACTTCGGCCGACGGCGACCAGGGCTATCCCGGCGCGGTCGAGGCGACTTGCCGCTACAGCCTGGAGGCGCCGGCGACGCTGCGTGTGGAATTGCGCGCGCGCACGACGGCGCCGGGTCCGGTCAACCTGGCGCAGCATTCCTACTTCACGCTCGCGGCGTCCGGCGACATCCGCGATCACCTCCTGACGGTCGAGGCCGATGCCTACACGCCGACGGATGACCGGCTGATCCCGACCGGCGTGATCGCGCCCGTCGCCGGCACGCCATACGATTTCCGCGCACCGCGCGCCATCGGCGCGTCGGGGCATCGCTACGACATCAACATGGTGCTGCGCGGCCCATCCGGCACGCTCAGGCGAGCGGCGCGCGCGGAATCGCCGGTGCGCGACCTGGCCATGGAGCTGTGGACCACCGAGCCGGGCCTGCAGCTCTACGACAGCGCGAATCTCAGTCCAGGCGCGCGCGGCATCGACGGCCAGCGCCATTTCCCGCATGCCGGTCTGTGCCTGGAGCCTCAGCGCTTCCCCGACTCCGTCAATCACCCGAACTTCCCGACGGTCATCCTGCGCCCGGGCGAGGAATATCGCCAGACCACGGAGTATCGGTTCTCCGTGCCAGATTGAGGGCGCGGGCGGTGCCACGCGCTTGACGCGTCCCGCCCGCCTGTGGCCGAGTGCTGTCGCGAAGGGGGGGCGGCATCCATGAAGTCGCATGCGCAGGTCGTGGTCGTCGGCGGCGGCGTAGTCGGCTGCAGCGTTCTCTATCACCTGACCAAGGCCGGCTGGCGCGACGTGGTGCTGGTCGAACGCGACCAGCTCACCTCGGGCTCGACCTGGCACGCGGCCGGCGGCTTCCACACGCTGAACGGCGATCCCAACGTCGCCAAGCTGCAGGGCTACACGATCGGACTCTACGACGAGCTGGAGAAGATCTCCGGCCAGTCCTGCGGCCTGCACCGCTCCGGCGGGCTGATGCTGGCGGACACGCCCGAGCGCATGGAGTGGCTCAAGATGGCGCATGCGCGCGCTCGCTATCTCGGACTCGAGACCGAGCTGATGAGCGCGGCCGAGGCGCGCAAGCTGATGCCGCTGCTCGACGACCGGTATTTCGTCGGCGCCATGCTCGACGCCGCCGACGGCAACCTCGACCCGGCCGGCACGACCCACGCCTACGCCAAGTCGGCGCGCATCGCCGGCGCCGAAATCTATCTGCAGACGCGCGTGACCGCGCTCAATCCCCGCACGGACGGGGGCTGGGACGTGGTCACGACCAAGGGCAGCATCCAGGCCGAGCACGTGGTGAATTGCGGCGGCCTGTGGGCGCGTGAGATCGGCCGCATGGTCGGGCTCGAGCTGCCGGTGCTCGCCATGGAGCACATGTATCTCGTGACCGAGGACATGCCCGAGGTCATCGCCTTCAACAAGGAGAACGGGCGCGAACTGCCGCACGCCATCGACTTCAAGGCCGAGATCTACATGCGGCAGGAGCGCAGCGGCATGGTGCTCGGCACCTACGAGAAGGCCTGCGTGCCCTGGCAGCCGCGCACCACGCCGTGGGATTTCGGCACCGAGCTGCTGCCGCCCGACCTCGACCGCATCGCGCCGTCGCTCGAGCTGGGGTTCAGGCATTTCCCCGCCATGGCCAAGGCCGGCATCAAGCGTGTGATCAACGGGCCCTTCACCTTCTCGCCCGACGGCAATCCCCTGGTCGGCCCGGTGCAGGGCCTGCGGAATTTCTGGTGCGCCTGCGCCGTCATGGCCGGGTTCAGCCAGGGCGGCGGCGTGGGCCTGGCGCTGTCGCAATGGATGGTCGATGGCGATCCGGGCTTCGACGTCTGGGCCATGGATATCGCGCGCTTCGGCGAATGGGCGACGCGCCCTTACACCAACGCCAAGGTGCGCGAGAACTATTCGCGCCGCTTCTCGATCCGCTTCCCCAACGAGGAACTGCCGGCGGCACGGCCGCAGCAGACCACGCCGCTCTACGACGTCATGATCGCCCAGGGTGCGGTGATGGGCGACAGCTGGGGCCTCGAGACGCCGCTGTGGTTCGCGCCACCGGGCGTCGAGGCCGCCGACATCGTGTCGTTCCACCGCTCCAACGACTTCCCGCACGTGAAGGCGGAATGCCTCGGCGTGCGCAACGGCGTCGGCGTCACCGAGATCGCCAATTTCGCCAAGTACGAGGTGGCCGGCCCCGGCGCCGAGGCCTTGCTGTCGCGTCTCATGACCAACCGCATGCCGCGCGCGGGCCGCATCGTCCTGACGCCCATGCTGAACCCGCAAGGCAAGCTGATCGGCGACTTCACCATCGCCAAGGCGGGCGACGAGCGCTTCGTCGTCTGGGGCTCGTCGCAGGCGCAGAAGCACCACATGCGCTGGTTCGAGCGGCATCTGCCGATGGACGGCTCCGTCCGCATCCGGCGCTACGACATGAGCCTGGTCGGCCTGTCCATCGCCGGTCCGAAGTCGCGCGACCTGCTGCAGAAGCTGACCGACGCGGACGTGTCGAATGCCGCGTTCAAGTTCCTCGACCACCGCGCGATGGACGTCGCCAGCGTGCCGGCCATGGTCAACCGGGTCACCTATACGGGTGATCTTGGCTACGAGATCTGGGTGGCGCCGGAATACCAGCGCCGGCTCTACCAGGCGATCATGGTGGCGGGCCGGGATCTAGGCGTCATCAATTTCGGCATGCGGGCGCTGCTTTCGCTGCGGCTCGAGAAGAATTTCCCCACCTGGTACCGCGAGCTCCGGCCGATCTACGGCCCCTTCGAGGCGGGGCTCGACCGCTTCGTCGATCTGGCCAAGAACGACTTCGTTGGCCGCGACGCCGCGATGAAGGAAAAGGAGACCGGCGGCAGGCTGCGCCGGGTCAGCATGGTGGTCGACGCGGGGGACGCCGACGTGCTGGGCGACGAGCCGATCTGGCACCGGGGCAGGGTGGTCGGCTGGGTCACCTCGGGCGGCTACGGGCACTTCGTCGACCGGTCGCTGGCGCAGGGCTACGTGCCGAAGGAACTGGCCGGCGACCCGGGCAAGGGCGCCTTTGAGATCGAGATCATCGGCGCCCGCCGCAAGGCCACCGTCGTCGCCGAGCCACTATTCGATCCCGAGGCGAAGCGAATGCGGATGTAGGGGCGATTCGGCGGCAATTCTCAGCATACCGCCTGCAATAATACTCTTGTGACACCGCGCCCGCCTTGCCATATTGCTGCACATGTTCAACAACGTGAAAGGAGGTGATCCAGTGTCTCATTGTCATGTTCGGTCGACCACCGGGACCTGGGTTGTCTCCGCCTTGGACAGGGCGTGAGCTGATCCGACGTTTTGGTCCTCGGCACCGACCGAGGGACAATGGAAGGGCCGCTTCGCGAGAAGCGGTCCTTCTTCGTTTGGGGAGCGCGGTTCAGGACGGCGGGCCGGAAGGGGTACGGCTTCTCTTGGCTGCCGTCCGCATGTTACGGTCGTTCGGTTTTGCGCGGTCAATTTGGTTGATGGGCATTCTCGATGCGCGACTCGCGAGGTAATACCGCGAATCAGGCCCCGGGCGCCGGCGCGCATGGCCGCGGAGTGCTGCGCGCGCCATGACCCTGCCGCAGCGCTACATCCTCGGCGCCCTGGTCAAGACCACCGTCGCAGTTATCGCGATCGTCGTCGCCGTCGCATGCATCACGCGGTCCCTGGTGTTCCTGGACTACATCATCAACCGCGGCCTGTCGGTCTCCGTCTACCTGTACATCATGCTGCTGACCATGCCGATGCTGCTGTTCGGCCTGTTGCCGCTCGCCGGGTTCGCCAGCGTACTTTTCATCTATCACAAGCTGAGCATCGACAACGAGCTCGTGGTGCTGCGCTCGGCCGGCATGAGCAGCGCCGCGCTCGCGCTGCCTGCGGTCATCGTCGCCGGCGCCACGACGCTGGTATGCCTGTCGATGTCGGCCTATTTCATGCCGGCATCGTTCGGCGAGTTCAAGGATATCGAATTCTTCCTGAAGCACCGCGTCGCGAACCTGATGATCAAGGAGGGCGAGTTCAGCCGGCTCGGGGCGAAGGTCACCATATACGTCCGGGAGCGCACGCGAAGCGGCGAGCTGATCGGGGTCCTCGTCCAGGACGACCGCGACCCGGAGCGCTCGAAGACCGTCACCGCCGAAAGCGCCCTCTTGTCGCGCGTGGGCGACGTCAACAAAGTCCTGCTCAAGCGCGGCAATATGCAGGAGTTCGAGCGGCGCACCGGAAAGCTTTCGATGGTCTATTTCGAGCAGCACGTCACGGAGATCGACATGCGCGAGTCCGGACCCGCCCGGATTCGCGAGCGCGGCATGGCCGAACGCGGCCTCATGGAGCTGCTGAATCCACCGACCGAGACGCCGCGCGATCGCGAGCTCTACGGTCGATCCCTGGCGGAAGGCAATCAGCGCATTGCCTTGCCGCTGCTGTGCCTGACCTATGTCGCGATCGCTTTGTGCGCATTGCTCGTCGGAGCGTACGACCGCCGTGGCGCGCGCGTGCGCATCCTCTTTGCCTGCGGCGCCGTCCTGATCGTGCAGGCGCTGAACCTGCTCCTTGCCAGCGCGGCATCGAAAGCCACGGTTCTGGTGCCGGTTATCCACCTGAACACGATCCTGCCGGGACTTGCCTGTGCGCTCATGCTCGCGTACTGCGACAGGCGACTTCCGCGCGGCGAGCTGCTTGGTCGGTTGCAGCGCTACGCAGCGCTCTCCATGCCGACCTGGCGCAGGACCGCACCGTCGATGAGGGACGGTGGCGTTGGTTAGTCCGGCTGCCGTCCGTGCGTTGCGCGCCCTGGCACCATCCACGACGGCGGCCCATGTCCTGTGCCTGCTGATCGTGGCCAGCTTCTTCGGCTCGGTCGCGATCGCCGCATCCTATTACCCGACCGCGTTCGATCTGCGCTACCGCTGGGTTTCCTCCCTGGCCTCCGCGCGCGACAACCCTCTCGGCCACCGTTATTTCGGTGTCGGCCTGATCCTCGTCGGCCTGCTGTCGGTGCCGGTTGTCCACTACCTGTTCCTGACGCTCCCGCGACGTCAATCGCTGAACCGTCTTGGCCTGGCGCTGCTGTATATCGGCGCCGTGGCGTTGGTGACCCTGGGCATCGAGGGGGCTCTCTTTCCGAATCTCGGGAAAGTGCGATTCGTCCACGAAGTGGCGACCGGCGCCGGATTCGGCGGCTACGCCTTCGGCTTTGCCTGCTTCACGGCCATTGCGATCCGCCAGGCGCCGGGATCGCGCGATGCGCAGTTGTATGGCGCTCTCACGGCCGTCCTCATCGGGTTGCCGCTGATCGCGACCGGGATCTGCGAGATCGTGTGGCTGGCGACGCACTCCCCCGATCTGTTCGGATCGGACTTTCCGGAAAAAAAGCTGCCCTGGCTCGTCTTCAGCAAGGCCCTCTGGGAGTGGATGCTGATCATCAACCTGATCTTCGTGCTGTGGATGACCGTCTGGCACGTATCGCGGAACTCACGATCGATCGGGCATCCTGCCCAAGGTCTTGTCGGTCTGGTGGGCGTCCCAGCACGGGACGACGCACCGACTTCGCTGGTCGCCCGCGGTATGAACATCGACCAGGGTGCATGATTCGACGCGCGCCCTTCACGGGCGCGGGTCCGCTATTCCGCCTTTCGTCGCGTGAGCACTTCCGCGCGTTCCGCCAGATTCAACCAGCGCTCCTCGGCGGCGGCCAGCGCCGCCGACAGCTCGCCGTGCCTGCGCGTGACACTCTCCAATGCCGCTCGGCCGCCGGCCATGAGGTCGGGGTCGGCGAGGCTGGATTCGATCCGGGCTTTCTCGGCCGTCAGGCGTTCGATCTCCGTAGGCAGCGTATCGAGCTCGCGCTGCTCCCTGAAGCTGAGCCGCGTCGCGGCGCGCGGGCGTGGCGCTTCCGGCGGGCGCGATGCTTCCTTCGCCGCCGGTCGCGGCACGGCCTTCGCCGGTGCGGGTGCGCGACGCTGCCGCAAATAGTCGCTGTAGCCGCCGACATACTCCTGCACCACGCCGTCGCCCTCGACGGCGATGGTGCTGGTGACGACGCGGTCGAGGAAGTCGCGGTCGTGCGTGACCAGCAGCAGCGTGCCGTCGTAGTCCGACAGCACCTGCTCCAGCAGGTCGAGCGTCTCGAGGTCGAGGTCGTTCGTCGGCTCGTCCAGGATCAGCACGTTCGACGGCTGCGCCAGGATGCAGGCAAGCATCAGCCGGTTGCGCTCGCCGCCGGACAGGGTCGAGACCTTGGCGCGAAACTGACGCTCGTCGAACAGGAAGTCCTTCAGGTACGAGGCGACGTGCCGCCGCGTCTGCTGCACGGCGATCATCTCGCCGCCGCCGTCGGTCAGCGTGTCCCACAGTGTGCGGTCAGGGTCGAGCGTCGCGCGATCCTGCTCGAACACCGCCGGCAACAGGTTCGTGCCGCGGCGTACCGTGCCGCCGTCGGGCTCGATCGCACCGGTCAGGAGCCCGACCAGCGTGGACTTGCCGGCGCCGTTGCGTCCGATCAGCCCGACGCGGTCGCCGCGCAGGATGCGCGTCGAAAAGTTGCGCACGATGATCTTCGGAGCGGCCGCGCCCGGAAAGGCCTTTGACACCGAATCCAGCTCGAATACCAGCCGGCCGCCGGTCTCGGCGCGACCCGCTTCCATGACGGCCATGCCCTGCACGACGCGCGCCGCGCGCTCGCGTCGCAGCGTCTGCAAGCGCCGCAGGCGCCCCTGGTTGCGCTTGCGCCGGGCAGAGATGCCTTCGCGCGACCAGGCCGTCTCGCGCGCGATCAGCTTGTCGAGCCTCGCGTCGGCGGCGCTCTCGGCGGCGAGGATCGCCTCCGACCAGTCCTCGAACGCGGCATAGCCCTGGTCGTGCTCGCGCAGCGTGCCGCGGTCGAGCCACAGCGTGCGGCGCGACAGGCGCGCCAGGAAGGCGCGGTCGTGGCTGATCAGCAGCAGCCCGGCACGGTGCGCGGCGAGGCGCGCCTCCAGCCACTCGATCGCGGCGATGTCCAGATGATTGGTCGGCTCGTCGAGCAGCAGGATGTCGGGCTCGCCGACCAGCGCCCGGGCGAGGCTCAGGCGCCGCCCCTCGCCGCCGGACAGCGTGGCGAGCGGGCGGTCGGCGGCGATCACGACCTCTTCCAGCGCCGCCGCGACGCGATGATCCTGCCCCGCCTCCTCCGGCGGCAGGCCGAGCGCGACGAACGCGCCGGCGGTGAGCGCCGGATCGAACATCGGCTCCTGCGGTGCATACGCGACGCGCGTCCCCGGCTGGCGGAACACCGTGCCGGAGTCGAGGTCCGCCTCGCCGGCCAGCGTCTTGAGCAGGGTCGACTTGCCGGAACCGTTGCGCCCGACCAGGCAGACGCGGTCACCGAGCCCGAGCGCCAGGTTGACGCCGGCGAAGATCTGCCGCTCGGCGACACGGACGCCGGCGTCGCGCAAGGCGAGTAGGGGAGGCGGAGCCATGGGGGCGCAACCATAGCGCCAAGCAGGGAGGATGCACGCGAAAAGCGCCTCGGCGTGTTCGCCGGGCGACGGCCGCCGCGGCGCGCGACTGGCCGGATCAATGCCGGCGGGGCGCTTCCCACAAGCCGGGTAGATTCCGGCGCCGGTGCAGCAGCCAGACGACGCCGAGAAGATCGAGCATGCCCGCGAGCGCCCGGTCGAGCAGGCCATATTTCGACCGCCCGTGCAGGCGTGGCCGGTCGGTGACGTCAAGATGCCGCACCGCCAGGCCTTGATGCAAGACTAGCGCCGGCAGGAAGCGGTGCATGTTGTCGAAGTAGGGCAGCTGCAGGAAGATGTCCTTGCGTAACGCCTTGAGGCCGCAGGCCGTGTCCCGCGTCGCATCGCCGAGCAGCCACGCGCGCAGCCGATTGGCTAAACGCGAGGCGAAGTGCCTGACGGGCGAATGGGCGTGCCGGGTCCGCTGCCCGGCGGCGAGGCCGACGCCGGGCTCTGCGGCCAGCGCGAGCAGCGGCTTGAGGAAGCGCGGGTCGTTCTGGCCGTCGCCGTCCATGGTCGCGATCAGCGCACCCCGCGCGGCGCGGATGCCGCTTGAGATCGCGGCGCTCTTGCCGCAGCTCTTTCTGTGCCTGAGACAACGGAGGAAGCGGTGCCGGCGCGACAGCTCAGTCAGCAGCGCCGTGGTGCCGTCGCTGCTGCCGTCATCCACCACGATCAGCTCGAAGCTCTCCCTGCCAAGGACGGTTTCGATCTCGCGCACGACATCACCCAGGTTGTCCGCCTCGTTCCTGGCAGGAACCACGATCGTGAAGCGCACCCCGGACGTTGCGGTCGATCGACCGTGCATGTCGGCTCCGGTATCCTGGCCGACGAAAGTCATCATCGCACCATGGGCACGAAGACGCCGACGCTCTCGCGGCGCGCGGAGCCCATCGGATTGCCCACGACCCGCTCGCGCAGGTCGGCGCCGCTTGCCTGGGCGGCGAGTTCGGCCTGGAAGACCCGCTCGTCCCGAGCGCTGATCAGGGCGACGCGGCATCCGCCCGACACCAGGAAGCGCGCCGCGTCCTCGGCGAAGGTGAGCCGGATGTGAGTACCGACCATGAAGACCAGGCTCGGCTCGTGATAGCCGGCCGATACGACAGCAGGTTCAGGACAGGGCGCGTGACGCTTGATCGCGGCGACGAGACGCGGCGTCATCCACACGCTGTCGAGGCGCGGCGCGATGAGGCCGAACGCGCTGGAATGCAGCATCACGGCAGCGGCCGACAGCCCCGCCGCCATGGCGACGGGCTGGTCGCGTAGGTATCGCATCGTCAGCGCGGCGGCGACCACCCCGGCGAGTGCAATGGCTGTGGCCGCCGGGGCGAAGCCGCCCTCGAGCACGTGGAGCAGCACGGGCCCCGTCGCCGCGGCGGCGAGGACGCTGGCGACGACGAGGCAGGAGAGAATTCGGCCCGGGCGCCGTCCGTCCAGCAGCGCCACGGCGGTCAGGATGGCGATCGCCGGATAGGTGGGCAGCACGTAGTGCGGCAGCTTGGTGACGATCAGCTCGAACACGACCCAGGTCGGGACGATCCAGGCCAGGCCGAAGCGGACGGGCCGCAGGGACAGGTTATGCCAGGTCCATCGCGCCGCGAGCGGTGCCAGTGCTGCGGTCGGAAGGAACGTCAGCCAGAACAGCGCGAGGTAGAATCCGGGCGGCGCGCCGTGACCCTGGTCGCCGGCCGCGACCTTGCCGAGCAGATTCCTGCCCACCGAGCGCGCGAAGAAGCCGCCTCCGCTCAGCACGCCGATGGCGATGAACCACGGCATGACCAGGAGCAGCATCAGGACGATCCCCGGCGCGGGACGCAGCGCCTTGAGCCACGCCGCGGAACGGTCCCATGCGCACAGCACCAACGCGGTCGCGCCGACGACGAGCAGGATCATGGGTCCCTTGACCATCATGCCTGCCGCCAAGGCAATCCAGAACAGCATGGCCCTGCCGGCGCCCAGGCTGTGGCCCATGTAGGCGCGCGCCAGCAGCCCGATCGCGCCGAGCGTGGCGGCCAGCAACACCGCATCGGTCTTGGCCAGCCGCGCCTCGAACCCGAGCAGTACCGAGGTCGCGACGAACAGGCCGGCCATGAACGCGCCGGACGGGCTCGTCAGTGCAAGCGCCACCCAATAGGTCAGGACGACGGCCGCGACCGCACCCAGCAGGGAAGGAATGCGATAGACCCAGATCTGTGCCCGCTCGCCATAGCCCGCAAGCTGGAGGGCGGCGTTTTGCAGCCAGTAGATGCCGATCGGCTGGTGATGGCGGGGCTCGTTCTGGAAGCGGATGTCGAGATAGTTGCCGCTTTCGCGCATCTGGCTCGTGGCTTGTGCATAGCGGGCCTCGTCCCGATCGACGGGAGGGATTTGAAAGAATCCGGGAAGGAACGAGAGCAGCGCCACGACGGCGAGGACGGCGACGGCGCGCCAATGCGTGGCCGTGGCCCCTTGCACGACGGACTTGAAGCCCTCAGCCAGTGTCGCGCTTGGCGCTTGCGTTGACCCGGTCACGGCATCGGTCCCGCATTGGAAGCGCAGACGGTCTGTTGGCGCCAGGCTGTACCCGAGTCTGCCATCGGGCCGGGTCTTATATCATTCTCGCTCGGCGTGCATCGGCCAATCGAGTGCGCGCCGCATCTCGAGATCCGTATCGCCCACTTCTCCCGCGCGAGTCGGACGACGATCGGATCGAAATGGAACGGCAGGCCGACCCGCAGCATGGCGCACCGGGCCGAACAGGGCCTATCGGCTTGCCCAATTGGCGCCAATCGGCGAAAACGAGACGAACCTGGAGGATAACGCGTGAAACTCGATCGGCGCATGGCCGGCCCTGTCTTCGGCGCGCTCGTCTTGGCGGCCGCCGGCGCGCATGCGTCGCGGGCCGAGGAAACGACGGTGACCGCCCTAGCCAGAACGACGCATTTCCACGGTATCGCGGTCGACCAGGCCGATCCGTCGCGGCTGCACCTGGCGACGCATCACGGCTTCTACGTGGTCGCATCCGACGGCAAGGCGACGCGGGTCTCGCAGGGGCGCGACGACTACATGGGGTTCACGCCGCATCCGTCGCAGCCGGGCGTCCTCTACGCGAGCGGACATCCCGTCGGCGGCGGCAATCTGGGTTTCATGATGTCGGCTGACGGCGGGCGCAACTGGACCAAGCTGTCGGATGGCGTCGGCGGGCCGGTCGATTTTCACCAGATGGATGTGAGCAAGGCCGATCCCAACGTGATCTACGGTTCCTACGGCGACCTGCAGCGCAGCCTGGATGGTGGCCGCAGCTGGGCCCGCATCGGCCCGGCGCCGGAAGGACTGATCGCGCTCGCCGCATCGGCCAGGAATCGCGACACGGTTTATGCTGCTACGCAGCGCGGACTGCTGATCAGCCGCGGTGGCGGACGCGGATGGGCGCCAGGGCATCCGGCGCGGCAGCCGGCGACGAGCGTGCACACGACGGCGGGCGGCACGATCTTCGCTTTCATTTTCGGGGTCGGCCTGGTACGTGCCGCGGAGGAGCGCCTGGACTGGCAGCTCGTAAACGGCCGGTTTGGGCGTCACGCGATCCTGCACCTGACGGACTCCCCCGCGGACCCGAACGTCCTCTATGCCGTGACGATGGATACGGACACGCGCGCCCAGGCCGTTCAAGTCAGCCGTGACGGTGGCAGGACCTGGACCGCGCTCGGCGGCGGGAGCGCTCAATAGCGCGGGAACCGCGCCCGCATGGCGCCTTCCTCCTGCCGGATGCGGACGATGAGCGGAATGAGGTAGAGCGGCAGGCCCAGCAGCAGCGTGCCATGGGCGCCGACGGCAAGCGCGAAGCCGGCAAGCTCGGGCAGGATGCTCAAGTAGTAGTTCGGATGCCGCACCCACCCAAACAACGGGGTGGCGACGAGCTCATGGTCGGCGGCCAGCAGCAGCTTCATGGTCCACAGGCGCCCGAGCGACCGGACCACGACCAGCAGCATCACCATGCCAAACAGGTAAAGCACCAGGCCCGCCAGGGCGGCGGCGTCGATCTTTTGGTCGCGCAACGCGAATCCCTCAGCGATCGCCGCCGCGTAGTAGGCGACATGCGCCGCCGCCAGGACGGTGCTGTTGTGCCGGCCGATCTCGATGGCGCCGGCCTCCTTCAACCGGGCTTCGTTGCGGATCGAGACCGCGAGCATCGCCAGCCGAAAGGTGACGGCGAACAGAACGAAAGCGACGAGCAAGACGGACTCCCAGGGAAGCAGTTCCCGTGCCACGCGGACCGGGCCATTGTATACTTGCGTGCCTGGGGCAGGGGGACCGCGCTGCAGCGCGCAACGCGTGCAGGCAATTCCAGCACTGGAGGTCCGCCATGAAAGTCAAGGAAGTGATGCACAGGGGCGTCGAATGGGTCGACCCGGACACCCCGGTCGTCGAGCTCGCCAAGCTGATGCGCAAGTACGACATCGGCGCCATCCCGATCGGCGAGAACGACCGCCTCATCGGCATGGTGACCGACCGCGACATCGTCTGCAAAGGCCTGGCGCAGAACGGCGCCGATGCCGGGCGCATGAAGGCGCGCGACGTGATGACGCAAGGCATCCACTGCTGCCGCGAGGACGACGACCTCGCCCGCGCGGTGCGCCATATGGAGCAGCTCAGGGTGCGTCGGCTGCCGGTCATCAACAAGAGCAAGCGCATGGTCGGCATGCTGAGCCTGGGCGATCTCGGCCAGGCGGCACCCGGCGACCTGGTGACGGAATGCGTCAAGAGCGTTTCCGCGCATCATTGACCCTGAGCTGATGCCTCGCGCCCGGCGGGCAGCCCCGCTGGGCGCGGCTTGCTTTGGGTTGACGCCGCGCGCGTCCTGGTCTTGCATCCGGCCCGGACGGACCACGCGCGGAGAGGAAGGATGACGCCCAAGTCATTCGCGTCGCAGGGCGACCTGGCGGCGAAACAGGAGAAATTCGTCAAGCTGGCGGACAACGCCTACTGCCTGACGGCCGAAGGCGATCCGAACACCGGCGTCATCATCGGCGACGACGGCGTGATGGTGATCGACACGCGGGCCACGCCTGCCATGGCCGAGGATGTCATCCGCCACGTCCGGGCCGTCACCGACAAGCCGTTCAAATACGTGCTGCTGACGCATTACCATGCCGTGCGGGTGATGGGCGCCTCGGCCTACAAGGCCGAGTACATCATCGCCAGCCAGGGCACCTACGAGCTGATCAAGGAGCGTGGCAAGCAGGACTTCGACAGCGAGGTGCAGCGCTTCCCGCGCCTGTTCCGCTCGGTCGAGTCGGTGCCCGGGCTCACCTGGCCGAACCTCGTATTCGAGAACGCTCTGACCCTGTGGATGGGCAAGACCGAGGTGCGGATCAGGCATATCGGCAAGGGCCATTCCAAGGGCGACACCATCGCCTGGCTGCCCAAGGAGCGCGTGATGTTCGCCGGCGACCTGGTCGAGGAAGGCACCACGCCCTATTGCGGCGACGCCTATCTGAAGGAATGGCCGGCGACGCTGGAGAAGCTGCGCGGCTTCAAGCCGGAGAAGCTGGTGCCCGGGCGCGGCGACGCGATGATGACGGCCGAGGCCAGCGACAAGGCGATCGCCGCGACCGCCGGCTTCCTGCGCGAGATGCGCGGGACGGTCGAAGCGGGCGTCAAGGCGGGCAAGGACCTGAAGGGCGTGTTCGAGCAGGCCTACAAGGCGCTGCAGCCGAAATACGGGCAGTGGGTGATCTTCGAGCACTGCCTGCCGTTCAACATCTCGCGCTGCTTCGACGAGGTCTCGGGCATCGCCGACCCGCGCATCTGGACCGCCGAACGCGACATCGAGATGTGGAAGGCGCTGCAGGGGTAGGGCGCGTGGCCGACCTGATGCGGGGCCTCAGGGTTCTCGACCTGACCAACGTGCTGGCGGGGCCCTTCTGCTGCTTCCAGCTCGCGCAGCTCGGGGCCGAGGTGATCAAGGTCGAGGTTCCCGAAATCGGCGACCTCGCGCGCGAGCTGGGCGCGGCGCCCGACCTCAACCGGCGCAAGATGGGCGCATCGTTCCTCGCGCAGAACGCCGGCAAGCGCTCGATCACCATCAACCTGAAGAGCGAGAAGGGGAAGGAAATCTTCCGCCGTCTGGTCGCCACGGCCGATGCCGTGGTCGAGAATTTCCGGCCCGGCGTGATGGACCGCCTCGGCCTCGGCTACGACGCGCTCAAGCGCATCAAGCCCGACTTGGTCTATTGCGCCATCTCCGGCTTCGGCCAGGACGGGCCCTTGCGCGACAACCCGGCCTACGACCAGATCATCCAGGGCTTCTCTGGCGTCATGAGCGTGACGGGCGACGCTGCGAGCGGGCCGTTGCGGGTGGGCTACCCGGTCGCCGACACGATGGGCGGCATCACGGCCGCCTTCGCCATCGCCGCCGCGCTGCTCAAGCGCGCGCGCACCGGAAAAGGCGAGTTCGTCGACGTGTCGATGCTGGAGTCCACGCTGGTGGCGATGGGCTGGGCGGTATCGAACTGGCTGATCGCCGGCGTGAAGAGCGAGCCCATGGGCAACGAGAACGTGACGGCAAGCCCGTCCGGCACCTTCGCGACCGGGCAGGGTCCATTGAACATCGCCGCCAACAAGCAGGCGCAGTTCGAAAAGCTGTGCAACGTCATTGGCCGGCCCGAGCTGATCGCGGACCCGCGCTTCGCCCATCGCGAGGATCGCCTCGTCAACCGTGCGGCGCTGAAGGCGGAGATCGAGAAGGGCCTGGCGCACGACTCGGCCTGCAACTGGGCCGGGCTCCTGAACCGCCACGGCGTGCCCGCGGGCGAGGTGCTCTCGGTCCCCGAGGTGCTGGAGCACGCGCAGGTGCGCGAGCGCGGCCTGGTCACGCGCTTCGACGAGGTCGCCGGCGTCGACCGGCCGGTCGCAATGGTGCGCGCCGGCTTCAAGCTTCGCAGCGGCGATCCGGCGCCCGAGCTGCCGCCGCCGGTGCTCGGTGCCGATACCGATGCGATCCTTGCCTCGCTCGGCTACTCGAGCGACGACATCGCCGCCTTGAGGGCCGACAAGACGATCTGATGCCTCGACCGGTCCGCCTCGCAGAAAGGGCTCTCCCATGGATACGCGCAACGCTGCCGAGGACTGGTGGCGCACCTCGATCATCGAGATGCGCCCGAACGTCATCCGCTTCCGCGGCTACCCGATCGAGGACCTGATCGGCGATATCAGCTTCCCCGGCATGATCTGGCTGATGCTGAAGGGCGAGCTGCCGACACCGGCCCAGGCCGACCTGCTGGGTGCGGCGATGGTCGCTGGCGTCGACCACGGGCCGCAGGCGCCCTCGATCGCCATCGCCCGCATGGCGATCACCTGTGGAGTCGGCATCAACGGCGCCATGGCCTCGGCCGCCAACGTGCTGGGCGACGTGCATGGCGGCGCGGGCGAGCAGGCGCTCGCGCTCTACGAGGCCGTGCTGAAGCGGCAGGCCGACGGCGCGCCGCTCGACGATGCCGCTACGGCCGAAATCGACGCGCTGGCTGCGCGCGGCATCGCGCACGTGCCCGGCTTCGGCCATCGCTTTCACACGGTGGATCCGCGCCCGCCGCGACTTCTGGAGTTGATCGACCGCGCCGTCGCATCGGGCGCCGTTTCGGGCAACGTCGCCGCCGCGGCGCGCGCGATCGACGCCGCGCTGGCACAAAACAAGGGCAGACGCATCACCATGAACATCGATGGCGCCACCGCTGCCGTCTACGGCGAGCTGGGATTCCCTGCGCCGCTCGCGCGCGGCCTGTTCGTGCTGTCGCGCTCGGTCGGCATCCTGGCGCATGCCTGGGAGCAATCGCAGCAGGGCGGCCGCAACAAGGGCCCGATCCCGCGCGAGTACCTGTGGACCTACGACGGGCCGGGTCCGCGGCAAGTCGTGCCGAAGTAGGCCCGGAGCGCTATCCGACGCGGAACTTCGCGTCCCCGTCGCGCTCGATCTGCGGAACGAGCGCGACCTCCCAGGTCAGGTACTCGCGCATCTTCTCCTCGGGCGCGCCGCGGTTCTCGTAGGGCTTGTACCAGACGTCCTCGGGCGGGTCGGCCCAGCGCTCGTCGTCGGCCTCGATCCGGTAGCCGGCGGCGCGCCAGGCCTCGGTGCCGCCTTCGAGCATCAGCACCTTGCGCGCCGTCCTTGGCGCGAGGTCCCGCGCGGCGAAGCGCGCGAGCGTGCCGTCGTGCGAGGTCAATACGATCGGGCCGTCGCCCGGCAGCCTGGCGACGGTGTCCGCCAGTCGCGCGCGGATCGCGAACCACGCCCCGGGGATGTGCGCCGCGCGGTACTTGAGGCTCGTGTCCAGGTCGACGACGGTCGCGCGGTCGCGCTGCCGGTTGAGCTCGTCGGCCGAGATCGTCGCGACAGGCCCGTCGTCGCCCAGCATGGTCGCCTTCTCCGCGCCCTGCTCGAGCGCCTGCCCATCCAGGGCCTTGTCGAGCACGTAGACCTCGCCCCAGCCCAGCTGGGTCAGCCACGACGCGGTCATGAGCGCGCGCACCGCTTCGCCGTCGACCAGGACCAGCCGCGCGTTCAGCGCGCCGACATACTGGTCGGTCGCCTGCACCAGCTGTCCGCCGGGCGCCGAGCGGCTGCCGGGCAGGTGGCCGGCCTCGTACTCGGCCGGAGTGCGGACGTCGAGCACGTAGAGGGAACGCTTGTTCGCCTCGGCGCGGAAGCGGGCGAGGCCGGCGTGGTCGATGCGGCGCACGCCGAAGCGCTCGGCCACGCGCCGGGCCGCCTCCTGCGCGCGCTTGAGGCCTTCCGGCCCCGGTGCCGGCGCGTGCCGCGTCCTGCCCTGGTCCAGCTTCAGCCCGGCCAGATGCCAGCCCATCGTGCCGTTCTTCAGCGCCATGATCTTGTTGGGCAGCCCGGCATTGACCAGCGACTGTGTGCCGATGATGCTGCGCGTGCGGCCGGCGCAGTTCACCACCACCAGCGTGTCGGGCGACTTCACCAGGTCGAAGGCGCGATACACGAGCTCCGCGCCCGGGCAGTCGATGCCGCCGGGGATGCTCATGCGCCGGTACTCCTCCAGCGGCCGGCTGTCGAGGATGACGATGTCCTCGCCGCGGTCGAGCCGTGCCTTGAGCTCGGTCGGCTCGATGCGCGGCGTGCCGCATCTGTGCTCGACGATCTCGCCGAAGGCCTTGCTCGGCACGTTTACGCCGCTGAACAGCTCGTAGCCCGCCTTCTGCCAGCCGCGCACGCCGCCCTTGAGCACGGCGATGTTCTTGTAGCCGAGATCGAACAGGCGGTAGGCCGCGCGCTGCGCCAGGGTGCCGCCGTCCGCGTCGACCACGACCAAGCGCGTCCCGCGCCGCGGCACCAGGGCGTCGGCGCGCAGCTCGAGGTGGCTCAGCGGCAGCGGCACGGCGAACAGCAGGTGCTCGCGCGCGAATACGCCCTCCTCGCGCACATCGAGGATCGCCAGCTCCCCGCCGTCGCGGATCATGGCCTTGAGCGCCTGCGGCGCGACCTCGGGCGTGGAGATGTTGGGGCTGGCGGGGAAGATCTTGTAGGCGCCGCCCTCGGACGTCGCGAAGTTGATGCGCTCGGGCAGGTGCTCCAGGCTGCGGCCGTAAAGATGCAGGTGCAGCGACTTCTCGCGGCCCAGCACCTCGATCGTATGGAAGTCGTCGGGCAGGAACGACACGGCATTGCCCTTGACCACGGTCAGCTCGCCGGTCTTGCGGATGCGGCCCTCGCCCGGCACTGAGCGGTTGTCAATGCGTTCGTAGAAGACGTTGTGCTCCTTGCCGTAGACGCCGGCAATCACGGCCCAGGTCGTGTGGTTGTGCGGCGGCTGCGCCTTGCCCGGCGATCCCGCCGACGCATAGAGCGCGAAGCGGTGATCGGCGTCCTCGGCCAGCCGAAAGATGCGACCATGACTGCCGTCGGGCACCGCGAACTGGTCCTTCGGAAACAGCTCGGTGCGCGAGGCAAGCTCGATCAGCACCGGCTTGATCCGCTCCAGCGCCGCCTGCGTCACGCCGTCCTCGTGTTCGATGCGGCGCACCTTGGCGATCGTGTCGAAAACTGCTTGATAGCGGGCATCCATGATCGACATGCCGGTATCCCTGCGGCTGGAAGGACGGATGTGGGAGTTTGGCGCAATTCGGACGGGGTGGCAAAGCAAGCTCAGCGCGCCCGCAGCCGCCGCCACGCATGCGCGAGCGCGGGTGCGCTCAGGCCCAGCGCAGTCAGCGCGAACAGCAGGACGACGATGGGCCGGCTAAAGAACATCAGCCAGTTCTGGTCGAAGATCAGCAGCGATTGCTTGAACGTCTCCTCGACCATGCGCCCGAGCACCAAACCCATGATCAGCGGCGCCGGCGAGAAGCCGAAGCGGCGGAACAGGAGGCCGAGGACGCCGAAGACCAGCATCACGCCGACATCGAACATCGACTGGTTCGGCGCATAGGCGCCGATGACCGACAGCACGAACACGCCGGGCCACAGGTAGGCGGGGGGAATCAGCGTCACGCGCGCGAACAGCTTGGCAGCGCCCAGCCCGAGCACGAGATAGAGCACATTGGCTGCCAGCATCGAAGCGAACACGACGTAGAGCAGGGTGGGCTGCTCATTGAACAGGTGCGGTCCCGGGCGCACGCCCTGCACGATCAGCCCGACCAGGATGATGGCGGTCGTGGCGCTGCCGGGAATGCCGAGCGCGAGCGTCGGCACCATGGCGCCGCCGACCGCGGCGTTGTTGGCGGCCTCGGGGCCCGCGACGCCCTCGATCGCGCCGCGGCCGAACTCGAGCTTGTGCTTCGACCAGCGCCGGCTTTCGTTGTAGCAGATCATCGAGGCGGTCGTGGCGCCGAGCGCCGGCAGCGTGCCGATGAAGGTGCCGATCCCGCTCGACAGGATGATCGCCTTGGCGCACTTGCGGAAATCGGCCAGGCTCGGCAGCTTCACCGCGCTCAGCCTGATGTAGTCCTTCACCACGTTGCCGTGCGCGGCCTGCTCGAGCAGCTCGGCCATGGCGAACAGGCCGATCAGCACGGGGATGAACTCGATGCCTTCGCTCAAGGCATAGATGCCGAAGGTGAAGCGCTCGACGCCGGTGGTGAGATCCAGGCCGACCGTGGCCAGCAGCACACCGAAGGCGGCCGACAGCAGGTTCTTGGTCGGCGAGTCGCCGCCGATCGCCGCCACCATCGACAGGCCGAACACCGCCAGCGCGAAGTACTCCGGCGGACCGAAATTGTAGGCGGCGCGCGCCAGCAGCGGCGCCGCGACGATCAGCACGAACACGCTGAAGATGCCGCCGATCGCGCTGGCGATCGCCGAGATGCCGAGCGCCTTGCCGGCCTCGCCGCGCGCCGCCATCGGGTAGCCGTCGAAGGCGGTTGCCGAGGCCGAGGGATCGCCGGGCGCGTTGATCAGGATCGCGGTGATCGAGCCGCCGAAATTGGCCGCGCAATAGATCGAGCCGAGGAAGGCGAGCGCGCCGGCCGGCGGCATGGTGATGGTGAGCGGCAGCAGGAGCGCCGTCGTCGTGCTGCCGCTGATGCCGGGCAGCGCGCCGACGATGATGCCGAGCAGCGTGCCGGACAGTACAAGCCCCATCATGTAGGGGTCGACCAGGATCGCCATGCCGGCGAGGAAGGCGTCCATCAGCGAGGACTTCTCAAGACCACAGCGTGCCGAGCATGCTGCGCGGGAAGCTTACCCCCACGAAGCGGACGAACAGAAGGTAGATCGCGGCACACAGGCCGGCGGCGCTGAGCACCAGCGGGAGCAGCCGGCGCTCGCCCCACATCCAGCCGAGCCCGACCAGCAGCAGGAAGGAGGACGGGAACATGCCGATGAGCTGGACCCCGCCGACGAAGGCGAACAGCACCGCGCCGGTCGCCCAGACGCGCGCCGGCAGCCGCGGCAGCGCGCCGATCGGTGGCGCGCCGACGCCTACCGCGATCAAAAGCGACAGGATCGCCATGACGATGAGGACGAGGCGGGGAAACAGCTCGGCGCCCAGCCCGCTCATCAGCGCCTCGGGCACGCTGTCGAACGTGTAGGTCAGGCCGTAGACGAGCGCGCAGAACCCCAGCGCTGCGAGGGCGACGAGACGGTCGACCGTTCCCGGCGAAGGCGAGCCCTCGCCGGGACGTCCGGACAATCCGGACATTAGCTACTTCAGCAGGCCGATCGACTTCAGCGCCTCGGCGCCTTCGTTGTAGAAGGCATCGAGCTGCGCCTGCCATTCCTTGCGCCCGACCACGCTGTCCGGCGACTGGCCCGAGGTCTCGATGTAGGTCGTGTACATCTGCCCCTTCATCGCCTTGATCAGGCCTTCCTCGAGGATCTTGAGATTCTCCTCTGGCGCGCCTTTCAGCGTCACGAAGCCGCGCACGGTCGAGTAGCTGGCATCGAGGCCGAGGTCCTTCGAGCACGGCACGTCGGGCAGGGGCCCAAGACGCTTCGGCGCGAGGGTCAAGAGCGGCCTCACGTCGCCCGACTTGATCTGCGATTCGGCCTCGGCATAGTTTAGGATGCCGACATCGACGTTGCCGCCGACGACGTTGATCACGATGTCGCCGCCGCCGCGGAACGGCACGACGGTCGGCTTCTCCTGCCCGGCCTTCTTGGCGAATCCCAGCACCGCCAGGTGGTCGACGCCGCCGAGCTGCGTGGCGCCGTACTTCATCGACTTCGTCTTGCCCGCGTCGAGGAAATCCTTGGCCGTCTTGAACGGGCTGTTCTTGCCGACCATCAGCACTTGCGGGTCATCGGTCGCGCGCGCCAGGGCCACGATCTCGTCGTACTTAACCGGCGCCTTGCCCTGGATCATGGTCAGGAGATGCGTCTGCGTGACCAGCAGGATCGTGTAGCCGTCGCGCGGACGGCTGTTGGCATAGGCGAGCGCCGCAGCGCCGCTGCCGCCGACCTTGTTGACGACCGCGAACTCGGTTTTGAATGCGCCCGGCGCATGCACCATCATCATGCGCGCCGTGATGTCGGTGCCGCCGCCGACGCCGGCGTGGGTCACCACTTCGATCGTCTTGGACGGGAACTTCTCCTGTGCCCGCAACGGGCTCCAGGCCAGCGCCGTCGTGGCAGCGGCGCTGGCGGCGAAGGCGCGGCGCGTGAGTGCGGGGCCGCGGATGTCGAGCATTCTCCTGGTCATGGTCGTCTCCTCCTTGCTTGGTCCGTCTTGCCTGCGCCTGTTACGCGCCGGCGGCCGCCCTGCGGCGGCGCGGTGCGGCTTCCGCCGGCGTCTGCTTGTCATTGTCCAGCGTCTTCAAGAGCCGCGCCTTGCCCGCGAGGATATGCGCCTCCATCAGCGCCGCGGTGCGTTGCGGGTCGCGCGCGGCGAGCGCGTCCAATATGGCGCGATGCTCGCTGTTGGAGGTCCGCATCACGCCTTCCGACACCAGGCCGCGGCGGCGGAACAGATGCAGCTCCTTGGCCAGGTTGCGGTAGGTCGCCGTCAGGTGCGCGTTGCCGCAGAACTCGACCAGCGTCGAATGGTATTCGACGTTGAGCGGGTAGTAGGCGTCGATGTCCTCGACCGCCCGGTCCATCGCCTCGACCAACGCGGTCAGGCGGGCAAGCTGGGCGGGCGTGATGCGCAGCGCGAGCGTGCGGCCGGCGAAGCCGAACAACGCGCCGCGCAGGTCGTAGATGTCGAGCGCCTGCTGCAGGCCGATCTGGCGCACGAAGGTGCCGCGGTTGACCTGCACCTCGACCAGCCCGCTCTGCTCCAGCCCGCGGCAGGCCTCGCGGATCGGGCCGCGGCTGACGCCGAGCCGTTCGGCCAGGGCGTTCTCGTTGAGGCGGTCGCCGGCCTGGAGCTCGCCCGTGACGATCATGCGCTCGAGCTCCTTGCGCACCAGCGAGGCGAGCGATTCCGTGCGCCTGATCTTCAGCGCCAGCGCGGTATCGCCCAATTGGGCCTTGGGCGTGCGATCGGCCTGCTCGTCCATCAGGCCTATCAGGCCGGCCTAGTTGTGAATTGTCAACAGTTTTCACTTGGTTCAGACTCTGCTATGGCTGCCTGGTCGTGCATGCTCGCATGTGCGGCCGCCCGCCGGCTTATGCTTGCCTCAAGTTCCAGAGGTCGATGATGCCGTTCCGTCCTGCCTCGTCCGCGCTCAAACGCTTCACCGTGCTCGACCTCACGCGCGTACGGTCCGGTCCGACGGCGGTGCGGCAGCTTGCAGACTGGGGCGCCAACGTCATCAAGATCGAAATGCCGGAGGGTCTCGAGCCGGGCGACGCGCCGGGTGGCCCGCGCCACGGCTCCGACTTCCAGAACCTGCACCGCAACAAGCGCAGCATGACGCTGAACCTGAAGTCGCCAGAGGGCGTCGACATCCTGAAGACGATGGCCAGGAAGGCCGACGTGATCGTCGAGAACTTCCGCCCCGATGTGAAGACGCGGCTCGGCATCGATTACGAGGCGATGCGGGCGGTGAACCCGCGCATCGTCTACGGCAGCATCTCGGGCTTCGGCCAGGAGGGGCCGTATCGCGACCGGCCCGGCTTCGACCAGATCGCGCAGGGCATGGGCGGGCTGATGTGGATCACCGGCATGCCGGGCCAGGGCCCGGTGCGGGTCGGCATCCCGATCGCAGACCTGACAGCGGGAATCTTCTGCGCCTACGGCATCGTCGTGGCCCTGCTCGAGCGCGAGGTCTCGGGCCAGGGCCAATTTGTGCACACGTCGCTCCTGCAGGCGCAGATCTTCATGCTCGACTTCCAGGCGGCGCGCTGGCTGATGGACGGCGAGGTGCCGCCGCAGGCCGGCAACAACCATCCGACCAGCATCCCGACCGGCGTGTTCAAGACGGCGGACGGGCACATCAACATCGCCGTCACGGGCCGCAAAATCTGGGAGCGGTTCTGCCACGCGATCGGCGCCGCCGACCTGATCGAGCACAAGGACTACGCGACCGCAGCCGACCGCTCGAAGAACCGCGATGCGCTCAACGCCGAGATCGAGAAGCGGCTCCAGGGCATGGGCAGCGACGCCGTGATCGAGAAACTCAACGCCGCGGGCGTGCCCTGCGGCCAAATCTACAAGATGGACCAGGTCTTCGCCGACCCGCAGGTCGAGCACCTGAAGACCTATGTCGAGATCGACTCGCCCGCGCGCGGCCCGGCGACCAAATTCGTGGCCCAGGCGGTCCGGCTCGAGCGCACGCCGAGCTCGGGCCAGCTGCCGCCGCCCGAGATCGGCCAGCACACCGACGAAATCCTGCGCGAATTCGGCTATGACGACGCGGCGATCGCCGGCTTCCGCCAGCGCCGGGTCGTTTGATCAGCTCAAAGGAGACATGGAAATGGCTACCGACAAGATGTTGGCCCGCAAGGACGGCGCCGTCGGCTGGATGACATTCAACAATCCCGAGCGGCACAATGCCGTCTCGATGGAGATGTGGCTGGCGGCAGAGGAGATCCTGGCCGACTTCGCCAAGGACCCGGCGGTGCGCGTGATCGTCATCACCGGGGCGGGCGGCAAGGCCTTCGTTTCGGGCGCGGACATCTCGAAGTTCGAGAGCGAGCGCGCCTCGGCCGAGGCGGTCGAGAACTACAACAAGACGACCGACCGCGTGTACCGCGCGCTGTCCGACATCGCCAAGCCGAGCATCGCCATGATCCGCGGCTACTGCATCGGTGGCGGCGTGGCGCTGGCCGTTTGCTGCGACCTGCGCATCTGCTCGGACAACTCGAAGTTCGGCGTGCCCGCGGCCAAGCTCGGCCTCGGCTACGCGCTGCCGGGCGTCAAGCGTCTGGTCGACCTGGTGGGGCCCTCCTTCGCCAAGGAGATCTTCTTCACCGCGCGCCAGTTCACGGCGAGGGACGCCGAGGTGATGGGGCTGGTGAACCGCGTGGTGCCGGAGGCCGAGCTGCAGGACTACGTGCAGAACTACGCCGACACGATCGCCGGCAACGCGCCGCTCACCGTGCGCTCGATCAAGCAGATCGTCGGCGAGGCGATCAAGGACGCCGAGGAGCGCGACGTCGCCTTGTGCGAGCGGCTGGTCAAGGAATGCTTCGCCAGCCAGGACTACGTCGAAGGCCGCCGCGCCTTCATGGAGAAGCGCAAGCCGGCGTTCGTCGGCCGCTGAGCGCGGGACAGTCGGGAGCGGAGGCGGCCCCCGTGCGCGGCGCGCGGCCTACGCGCGCGCCGTCAGCTCGCTGCGCCAGACGTTCTTCTCCTTGTAGTACTTGGCCGCGCCGCCGTTGACCGGGAACCCGGTCATGAGGAACTTGGTTGCCATGTCGACGCGGATCAACGCCAGGTCGGGCGAGACCTTGCGGATGTCGTCGGCGTTGTCGTAGATCGTCTTGACGATCGTATAGCCCGTGGCGTCGTCGATTTCCGGCCGGGAGCCGAGGATGCCCGATGCGGCGGGCGTATCAAGCGGGGCGTCCAGCGTCTTCCACGTGTCCGGCGTGATCGTGTAGAGCAGCGCGCCGGGATGGTCCTTGTGCACGGCCTCGATCAGCGCACGGTCGACCGGCAACGCCCTGACCTTTGTCGTCTGTTCCAGCTCGTTGAGGATCGAGGACGGTTTGCCCGCGACCAGGATCGAGCCGATGCAGTCGAGCGCGCCGGCCTTCATGCCGTCGTAGGTCTCGCGCCAGGACGAATAGTTCCACTTCACCTTGTCGAAAATGCCCGCCTTGGTGAAGATCATCTTCCACAGCAGCGCGGTATTGCCGCCCGCCGGGCCGGGGCTCACGCGCTTGCCCACGAGGTCCTCGAGCTTCTTGATGCCGGAGTCGGCGCGCACCAGCGGATGCAGGCTCCAGATCGCATAGGAAAGCAGCTGCACCGGCTCGATCTTCTGCTTGAACGGCGCCTCGCCCTTGTAAGCCAACGGCCATTCCAGCGACGAGGTCTGCCCGAGGTCGATTTCCTTGCGCCCGATCAGCGCCATGTTCTCGACCGCGCCGGAGGTCGCAACCGACGAACCCTTGACGTCCGTCAGGCGGTTCACGGTCGAGGCCAGCGCCTCGATGATGACGTAGCCCGTGGAGCCGAGGCTGGCGGAGCCCCAGCGCAACGGCGCCTTCTGCGCCAGCAGGGGGCGGAATCCGCCCAGGCTGGAGCCGATCACCAGACCCGAGGCCGCGGCAAGCGCTTGCCGGCGCGTCAACGACTTAGACATGGGCTGCTCCCTCTTTCCTGTTTGGCGATTTCCAGCGATAGTCATGCCCGCCCAACTTCCGGTCAAGGGGAGCGGTGGGGGAATTGCCGAACGGCGACGCGAGGCCGCGCTGGCGGGCTTGGCTCGGCGGTGTACCGGGCGGAGACGATGGCGCCGATCGGGGTCTTGCGCTCGCGCTGACGGCGGGCGCGGCGGCGCTGTTCCTGGCGCTGACGCACATGATCCAGGCTGTCTGGTACGTGCTCCCTTCGGGGCAATTCCGCAGCCTGCATGTGAATGCCGCGACCGTCGTGGTCTTCCTGATGTGCGCGGACAGGACGCCGCCGCGGCGGGTCTGGCTGCGGCGCGCCCTCGTGGCGCTGGCGCTGCTTGCGGTCGTCCCGCTTGTCTACATCCATGCCGAGCACGACGCGCTGGTCGGCGAGCGGCAGCTGTTTCCCGACCCGGCGGACCGTTGGATCGCGGTCCTGATGCTGGTCCTGGTGCTGGTCGCCGCCTGGCGCGAATGGGGCGCGATCATCCCGGCGCTGGCGGTCCTGGGATTGATCTACGGCCGCTACGGCTACCTGATCCCGCAGGGCTTTCTATTCCACTCCGGCATCAGCATCGACCGCTTGATTTCCTACACGTCGATTCCGTCATTCACGGGCCTGTTCGGGTCGCTGACGCTCGAGTCCGCGCGCACGATCTTCATGTTCATGCTGTTCGCCGGAGTGCTGCAGGCGAGCGGCGGCACTAGCCTGATCATGAAGCTGTCCTTCGCCGCGGTCGGCCGCATGCGCGCCGGGCCGGCGCAGGTGGCCGTGGTGTCGAGCGCGCTGTTCGGCATGATCTCCGGCAGCACCGTGGCCAACGTCGCCGCCCAGGGGCCCTACACGATCCCGACCATGCGCCGGATCGGCTTCTCGCGCGAATTCGCGGGCGCGGTCGAGGCGGTGTCCTCGACCGGCGGCCAGATCACCCCGCCGGTGCTCGGCCTGGCCGCGTTCCTGATCGTCGGCCTCACGGGCATTCCGTATTTCGACGTCATGGTTGCCACCGTGTTTCCGGCGCTGGTCTTCTATCTGTACCTGATGGTCAGCATCCATATCGAGGCGATCAAGCGCGGCATCGAGGGCGTCCCGGGCATGCGTCTGGACGACGGGTCGGAACTCGACCAAATGAGCGTGGCGCGCGCCTGCGCCGAGCACGTGCATGTGTTCGTCGCGACGCTGGCGCTGTTCTGGCTGCTCTCGATCGATATGCCGCCCGGCCTGGCGGCGCTTTATCCCAGCCTGATGATCCTGGCGGGGGAGGGAATCAAGCAGGCAATCAAGCGCGCGCGCGAGCCCGCCGCGGCGGTGGCGGAAACGCTGCGCGTGGCGTGCAGCGGGCTGATCATGGGAGCCCGCAGCGGCGCGCAGGTGGCGGTCGTGGTGGCCGTGATCAACGTGCTGGTCGACATGTTCGTCGTCACCGGCCTGGGCCAGAAGATGTCTCACATCATGCTGGCGATCTCCGGCAGCAGCCTGTGGCTGCTGCTCCTGGTGTCCGCCACGACCTGCCTGATCCTGGGCTGCGGCGTGCCCACGTCGGCGGCCTATATCCTGGTCGCGCTGCTCGGGGCGCCGGCGCTGGTCAAGCTGGGGGTGCCGATCCTGGCGGCGCACCTGTTCGTGTTCTTCTACGCCAACCTGTCGGCGATCACGCCGCCGGTGGCGCTGGCGGCGCTGGTCGCCGCCAACATCTCCGGCGGCAACTATTTCCGCACCGCCTTCACCTGCGTGTGGCTGGGCCTTCCCTGCTTCGTGTTCCCGTTCCTGTTCGTGATCCGGCCGGAAATGATCGGCCTGGGCGGAACCATGTTCGAGCAGATCGGGCTTGCCTGCCTCGCGTTGGCATCGGTTTCGTGCTTCACGTTCTTCCTGCAGGGCTACATGTTCGGCCCGCTCTATCCGCTCGAGCGGCTGCTCGTGCTGCCGGCGGTCGGGTGCCTGCTGCTGGAGGGATGGTGGCCGCTGGCGCTATCCTACGGCTTGGTGGCGGCCGTCGCGGCGCGTCAGCTCCTGGGCCGCAAGCGCGCCATCGCCGTCGCCCGCGCCGAGGCCGCGTCACCCGGCTGGTCGTTGGGCGGCTTCGGTCGCGCCCTGGTACGGCGCGCCGGCCGGGGGCAGACTGTCGATTGAAGGAAGGAGAACGCCATGCCCGCGCTTTCGACCGATACGACTTCCGGCGCCCAGCAGGGGATTCCGACCCTGCGGCCGACCATCGCCGGCACGTGCCACATGGCGGTCGCCGGACACTACGGCGCGGCGCACGCGGCGTTCCGCATTCTCGAGGCCGGCGGCAATGCGATCGACGCGGGTGTCGCCGGAGGTATCGCGCTCGGCGTGCTGCAGAGCGACATCGTCAACGTCGCCGGCGTGGCGCCGACGCTGATCTACCTGGCCGAGCGCGACGAGGTCGTCTCCATCGCCGGACTGGGAACCTGGCCAAGGGCGACCGATGTGGCGCTGTTCCGGCGCGAGCATGGCGGCCACATTCCAACCGGGCTGCTGCGCACCGTGGTGCCGGCGGCGCCGGCCGCCTGGATCGCGGCGCTGGAGCGGTTCGGCACGATGGGCTTCGGCCAGGTCGCCGAGGCCGCGATCCGCTTCGCTCGCGACGGCTTCGCGCTGCATCACCTGATGGCCGAGATCATCGCCGAGCACGAGGCCGACTACCGGCGCTGGCCCGCCAACGCGGCCATCTATCTGCCGAACGGCAAGCCGCCCAGGGCGGGCGACTTGTTCGTGCAGGCCGACCTGGCGCGCACGCTGCAGTTCATGGCGGACGAGGAAAAAAAGGCGGCGGGCAAGGGGCGTACGGCCGGGCTGAAAGCGGCGCGCGACGCCTTCTACCGCGGCGATATCGCCCGCACGATCGTCCAGTATCACCGCGACAACGGCGGCTGGCTGTCGGCGGAGGACATGGCGGGATTCGAAGCCGAGATCGAGGCGCCGGTGCGCGTGCGCTACAAGGCCTACGATGTCTTTACCTGCCCACCCTGGTGCCAGGGGCCGGCGCTCGCCCAGGCGCTGAAGCTGGTCGAGGGCGTCGACCTGCATGCCCTCGACCACAACTCCCCGGCCTATGTGCATGTCGTGACCGAAATCCTCAAGCTCGCCTTCGCCGACCGCGAGCGGTATTTCGGCGATCCGCGCTTCGTCGACGTGCCGCTGGCGCAGCTCCTGTCCGACGACTACGTCCGCGCGCGCCGGGCGACGATCCGGCCCGATCGCGCCTTTCCCGGCCTGCCGCCCCACGGCGATCTCGGCCGCAAGGGTGGCGCCGAGGTACGGCCCTCGGCGGCGGCGTCGCGCGCGGCGCTCGATACGTCCTATGTCTGCGTCGTCGACCGCCACGGCAACGCGTTCTCGGCCACTCCCAGCGACACGTCGAGCGAGTCGCCGGTGATCCCCGGCACCGGGCTGGTGCCGTCGATGCGCGGCACGCAATCCTGGACCGATCCCGCGCACGCCTCGGTCGCGGCGCCGGGCAAGCGGCCGCGCCTGACGCCCAGCCCGGCGCTGGCGCTCGGGCGGCGCGGCAAGAAGCGGCGCGAAGTGCTGCCGTTCGGCACGCCCGGCGGCGACGTGCAGATCCAGGCCATGCTGCAGGCATTCGTCAACCGCGTCGAATTCGGCATGGAGCCGCAACGCGCGGTGGAACAGCCGCGCTTCGCCACCTACAGCTTCCCGGATTCGTTCGAGCCGCACGGCTATCAGCCTGGCCGGCTGAACCTGGAGTCGCGCCTGCCGCGCGCCACGGGCGCAGCGCTGTCGGAGCGCGGCCACGACGTCCAGTGGTGGCCGCAATGGGTCTGGCGCGCCGGCGCGGTATGCATGATCCACGGCGACCCCGACAGCGACCTGCTCTCCGCCGGTGCCGATCCTCGCCGCGCCTGCTACGCGCTGGGCTGGTAGCCTCGCCCGATTCCGCGCCGGTTGTGCAAACCGGGCGCAGGGTTGAGCCGCCCGCCTTCCTCACCTAGGATGCGGCGGCGAGAAGAAACAACCGCCGGCGCAGGCGGGAGCAGGGGGCCTTTCCATGTACGCCTTCATGGCGCGACGCCTGTTGGCATCGATCCCGGTCATCGTCGTGGTGGCGGCGTTCGTCTTCCTGCTGCTGCATATCGCCCCCGGCGATCCGGCGGCGATCATCGCAGGCGACGTAGCGACAACCGAGCAGGTTGAGCGCATCCGCGCGCGACTGGGTCTCGACCAGCCGCTCCACGTGCAGTTCTTCCAGTGGGCGCTGCATCTGCTGAGCGGCGATCTCGGCACCTCGATCTTCTCCAACCTGCCGGTCAGCCGCCTGATCGGGCAGCGGCTTGAGCCGACCATCGCGCTGACGGTGCTCACGATGGTCTTCGCGATCGTCGTGGCGGTGCCGATCGGGGTGATCGCTGCCTGGCGTGCCGGTACCTGGATCGACCGCTCGATCATGGGCT